>CAYYAV010000026.1:7354-11962 GCA_964469865.1 uncultured Fusobacteriales bacterium
ATGAGGTATATCTAAAGAAAGGATGAAGAGGTTAGTTTATATGGAAGTATCTGAAAATAAAAAAAATGAAATTTCCTTGTTGACAGAAGAAAGAAACAGATATATGAAGCAGGGAAAAACGCTGGAAGAAGCTGAAGTGCTAAAAAAGCTTGTAAAAATGACAGAAGAGGTCTACGGATATGAAAGTGATGAAAATATTAAGATGCTTAATGAACTGGGAGGGACTCTCAAGTATATAAATGCTTTTGAAGAAGCTGAAGAAGCCCTTGTAAGAGCTAGAGAAATTATTATAAGGCGTTACGGAGACGATAACATATCTTATGCGACATGTAATCTGAATTTAGCTGAATTATACAGATTTATGAAAAAATATGATGAAATTGAAATCCTATATCTGAAAACGATGGATATCTATGAAAGTAATAACTTACATAATGATTATTTATATGCAAGTGTATGTAATAATCTGGGACTTTTCTATCAGGAAATTCATAAATATGATAAAGCTTTACCATTACATAAGAGAAGTCTTGAAATATTAGGGAAAATAGGAAATTATAAAATACAGTATGCAACAACATTAAGTAATATGGTAATTCCTTATTTAAAACTTGGATATAAGGAAAAATCAGAGGAATATTTAAAAAAATCTCTCAATCTTATAGAAAAAGAAGTAGGCAAGGAACATAGCCTGTATTCTGCATCATTAAATAATCTTGCTATTCATTATTACAATGAAGGGGAACTGGAGAAATCTCTTAGATTATTTGAAGAAAGTGCAGCAATATGTAAAAAATCATTTGGAGAAAAAAGCAATAATTATAAAAATCTGATTTCAAATATAAATTTTGTAAAAGAGACTATGGAAAAAAAGGTATTCAGAAAACATAATATAAAGGGACTTGAATTATCAAGGCTTTATTTTAAGGAAATATGCCTTCCCGGAATAAAGGAAAAATTTCCGGATCTCTACAGAAGAATAGCTGCAGGCCTTGCAGGAGAGGGTTCTGAATGCTTCGGATATGATGATTGGATATCCGCGGATCATGATTTCAGCCCATTATGCTGCATATGGCTTTCGGATGAAGACTATACCCGTTATGGAAAGGAGCTGTCAGAGTATCTTGAAACTCTTCAGAAAGAATTTATGGGATATAGCCCTTCATTAGAAAGTGAGTGGGGGAAAAATAGAAGAGGGGTATTAAATATATCCGACTGGTATTATAAGTTCTTAGGAATATATAATATCCCTGAAACTCTTCAGGAATGGAGAAAGATTCCGGAGACCGGTCTAGCCACAGCTGTCAATGGTGAAGTTTTTCTTGATTACTTAGGAGAATTTTCAGGAATAAGGGAAAAGCTGTTGAAATATTATCCGGAAGATATAAGGAAAAATAAGATAGCGGCAAGATGTATGAAGATAGCCCAGAGTGGTCAATATAATTTTTCAAGGTGTATGAAAAGAAATGAAACTGTGGCGGCGAGACTTGCAGAAACGGAATTTATAAATGAAGTAATTCATATGATCTATCTCCTGAATAGAAAGTACGTATTATTTTATAAATGGTCATATAAAGGGCTAAAAAGTCTTCCACTGCTAGGGGAAAAAATTTCTAAGATGATACAGAAGATAGTAGAAAAACCAGTAAGTGAGATTGAAGACAAGATATATTATATAGAAGAAATATGTAAGGAGATAATAGGAGAAATGAAAAATCAGCAACTGATTCCTAGAGATATGGAAAGTAATTTTCTCCAGGATTACGGGATGATTGTTCAATGCAGCATAGAAGATGAGGAAATAAGGGGCTTGCATCCGGCAAGTGATTAAGGACTGAGAAACTAAAATTTATGAAAAGGAAGGAAAGATGGAAAAGAAAGAAAAAATTATAAATGAAATTCTGGAAAGTGAGTGGGTATTTTTTCAGATGGCAGACAATAAAGGAGGAAGAGCTGAATGTCAGGATAATAAGGAAGAATTTGTTATTATGAGAAAAAGTCAATGGAAAACATTTCCCCTGGATATATTGGAAAGCTATCTGGAAGATTTAAAGACAGCAGAAAAAAAAAGGCATAACATAGTGGTAGAAAAATATGCAAGAATGATGGAATACACTGTTCCAGAAGAATATAGAGCTATAAAGAATCTTATTCCTGAAATATCTGTTTCAAAAAAAGAACTTGTAAATAAGATAGTTGATATATATCTGAACTGGGAAAGAGAAGCACAGGATAAATATCCTAAAATCATGTCCCAGGGGAGACCGCTCTATTCCAAGGATGACACTCCTCATTCTGTTTCAATAGAAACCTATCTGAGAGGTGAGCTGTATTCTTATTCGGAGAGGACATTGGATCTTTATTATCTATATATGGAAAGCTGTCTGAATAAGAGCAGGAATCTGGCTATCGAAAATATAGAAAATATCGTACTTGAAAAAGGCTTTTGCTCCTTAAAGGATGCAGAAGAAAAAATTAAGTGATTTTAATGATAACTTTAGGCAAATAGCATATTTAAGAAATGAAAATTATAAAAATAAGGAAGACAAGAAAATGAAAATATTATTGATAAGATTCAGCTCTTTTGGAGATGTAGTTTTAACAGCTCCTGTAATAAGGGCGATAAAGGATAAATATCCTGAATCAGAAATAGATTTTATAGTTTATACAGCTTTTTCTGAAGGTGTAACGTTAAATCCTATGCTGAGAAAAGTGATACAGTTTGACAGGAAAAAGAGTAAGGATAGCCAGTATATAAAGGAGACGATAGAAAGTCTTAGAAAAGAGGAGTATGACTATATAATAGACCTTCATTCTAAATTCCTGTCAAGAATAATAGGGAAAAAACTTTCCTTATCGAGAAAAAATAAGACAGAATATCTGAGATATAAAAAGAGGAAATGGTGGAAAACTTTACTTGTAAAAGCTAGACTGATAGATTATAATGCTGACTGCACTATTGTAGAAAGTTATTTTACTTCACTAAAGAGGATAGGAATATTTTTTAATAGAAAAAATATAGAAAGTGGCCTCGGAGATAATCTTGAATTTTATATAGACAAGAATGAGGAAGAAAAATTTGTAAAAAAATATGAATTAGATAAGAAGAAATATATAGTTCTTGCACCGGGAGCTTCAAAGACAACCAAAAAATGGCCATATTATGATAATCTGGCACAAGAAATATTAAAGAATAGTAATGCAGAAATTTTTGTAATAGGTGGAAGAGAAGATTTTGGAAATATCAGGAAAGATAAGAGTGGAAGGATTACCGATCTGTGTGGCAAAATATCTTTCAAAGAAAGCGGGATAATATTAAAATATGCTATTCTTTCGGTAGTGAATGATTCAGGGCCTTTTCACATTTCAAGAGCTCTTAAGACAGAAACATACGTGTTTTTTGGTCCTACAGATCCCAAATTATTTTCCTTTGAAAAAAGTACCCATTTATTCTATAACGAAAACTGTAAGCCGCATTCACTATATGGAGATGACAAGTTCCCTAAAAAATATAAAGACTGTATGACAGGAATCTCTGTAGAAAAAGTCTTTGATGAGATAATAAAAAAATATAATGAAATTAATAATTGAAAGGATAAAAGATGAAAATACTGGCTTTTGAAACTTCGTGTGATGAAACTTCAGTGGCGGTAGTGGAAGACGGGACAAAGATTTTAAGCAATGTAATATCTACACAGATTGATATTCATAAAGAATATGGGGGGGTAGTTCCTGAAATAGCTTCAAGACATCATATAGAAAATATTCTTCCTGTTTTTAATGAAGCACTTGAAAGGGCAGGTTGTAGGCTGGATGATATAGACTACATTGCTGTAACCAATACTCCGGGATTAATAGGATCACTGCTTGTAGGGCTTATGTTTGCAAAGTCTCTGAGCTATGCAAATAATATTCCTCTTATTCCGGTAAATCATATAACAGGGCATATATTTTCAAACTTTATAGAAAATGATGTCGAATTACCTGCAGTTTCTCTTGTTGTCTCAGGTGGACATACAAACTTATATTATATTGAACAAGAAAATGAAAAAATCAATATGGAGCTTCTGGGAGAAACATTAGATGATGCGGTAGGTGAAACTTATGATAAGGTAGCCCGTATTTTAGAACTTCCATATCCGGGAGGACCAGAAATAGATAGACTTTCTATAAATGGAGAAAATACATTGAAGATAAAAGTTCCAAATGTAGATAATTATGATTTCAGTTTCAGTGGCATAAAGACATTTATTACTAATCATGTAAACAATGAAAAAATGAAAGGAAATACCATAATAAAGGAAGATATCTCAAAATCGCTTCAGACAGTAATAATAGATATCTTATATAATAAAGTAAATAAGGCCATAGATGAAAGAGAAATAAAAAGTGTCCTTGTCTCTGGAGGAGTATCTGCCAATAAAGGATTACGTAAAAAATTTGAAAGTCTAATAAAGATAAGAAATATAAAAGTACATTTCCCTAAAATAGAATACTGTACAGATAATGCAGCCATGATTGGATGTGCTGCCTATTATGAACTAAAAAATAGAAATAAACTGGAGAGAGAGACTTATGTTTTAGATGCTATTTCTACTAAATCTGGAA
>CAYYAV010000027.1:0-11612 GCA_964469865.1 uncultured Fusobacteriales bacterium
CAACAGTTTTTTTCATAAGTTCCACATCTTCAAATGTTGCTCCACCTGTTCCAAACCCTGTCGAAGTTTTTACAAAATCTGCATTTGCATTTACTGATAATTCACATGCCTTTACTTTTTCCTCATCTGTCAAGTAACAAGTTTCAATTATTACTTTCAAAACATTGTTTCCAATAGCTTTCTTTATTTCAGTAATTTCCTTTTCAACATAGTCGTAGTTCCCGTCCTTCAATGCTCCTATATTTATTACCATATCAATTTCTGAAGCTCCATCTTCAATAGCTTTTTTTGCTTCAAATACTTTCGCATCTTTTGACATTGCTCCAAGCGGAAACCCTACGACTGCTGCCACCTTTACATCACTGTCCTTAACCTGGCTATAGGCATAAGGAACATTTGCTCCATTTACACATACAGAATAAAATTTATATTCTTTTGCTTCATCACATAATCTTTTTATTTCTTCCTTCTGAACCATAGCTTTTAATGTTGTATGGTCTATATATCTATTTATTTTCATATCTGCTTTTTCCTTTCTATATTTTAATTATAGGTATATTTTTTCAGTATAGGCCCTTTATAACTGTTCTTAATCTGACTCCTTATTATTCCTATCTTTAAATCTATTATTTCCCAATAAATTTCAAAATTTCTGAGCACATTCCACCCTGAACCAGGGGCATATCCTATATTTCAATTATCACCATTTTCAAGCCAGTCAATAAATTCCCTGAAGATTTCAACCTTTGTTATCTGCTGAAGATATCTTAAGTCTATAAACTTTTCAGATTTTTTATGAAAAAAGAATTCCGAATCCCAAAGTTCCGTCTGAACGAATCCCTCTTTCGTATCATATTTATAAAAAAGATACTTATCCAGGTTACTTCTGAAATATTTTATTTTAGCAAAGCATAAATGATATTTCCTAAATACTATTTCCAGTATATTATTCTTTAAAATAAAGTTATGAGAAAAATAAACCCTTTCAGAAATATTATTCCTTGTTGTTACCCATTTACGTCTTGTATTTAGCTTCAGGAAATACTTGTCTATATATTTTTGTTTTTCTTCACTAAGTTCATTCCTGAGTTTTATTTCCATTTCTTTCAATTTCTCTTCGCTCATAATTCTATTCTCCTTTATAAGATCCTGTATTTTTGTTGTAAAAACATATATCTTAAATAGAATTTTACTTTTGCATTAATTATCAGGAGTCACAGATATAAATGAAAACCCCGGTTAAATAAAAGAGGCTGTTGGACAGCCCCTTTACTATTACTGATTATAAAGTCGGTTTTACTACTACCTTTCCGTCTTTAATTTCCTGTTTAATCTGTTCTAGTTTTTTAATATTTTCTTCACCTATTTTATCTTTAGTGAATTCAAAATCAGTTGTCCCTACTCCATTTTCCTTTATACCTAATTCCTGAACCTTAGATTCAAATTTCCCATCCAGAGCAGCTTTTACAGTATCAAATACTGCAACATCAACATATTTCATCATTGAAGTCAGTATCAATCCCGGAACTATCGAATCCTGATTAGAATCAACTCCTATAGCATACACATTTTTTTCCTTAGCAGCTTGGAATACTCCTGCTCCACTCGCTCCTGCAGCATGATAGACTACATCTGCCTTCTGCTGGATTAGAGTTTCAGTTTTTGTCTTAGCTGAAGCCGGATCGTTAAACGCATTTGCTCCTCCTAGATAAACTGACACTATCTTTATATTAGGATTAACGTATTTTGCACCTTGCTCATATCCGGCATGGAATTTCTGTATAACCGGTGATTCTATTGCTCCTACAAATCCTATTGTTCCTGTTTTACTCATCATTGCAGCTAATGATCCTACCAGGAATGAACCTTCATGCTCTTTAAATTTCAGAGATACAACATTTGGTAAATTTACTTCTTCGTCAATTATTGCAAATTTCTGATCAGGAAATGCCTCTGCTACTGCAGTTACAGAATCCTTCATTGTAAATCCTACACCTATGATTACTTCAAATTCCCCTGTTTCTGCAAACTGTGTCAAGGCATCCTTTGCTTCGGCAGTCGCATCTTTAGGTTCATATTCTTTAAAAGTAATTCCTAACTCCTTCTGAGCCTGTTCTAATCCTCTGAAAGCAGCATCATTAAAAGATTTATCTCCTTTACCACCAGTAGAATAGACAATAGCTATACTTTTTTTAGCTTCTGTAGTAGTCACCGGTTTCTGCTCTTCTGTTTTCTTCTGTTCTCCTGTTGCCGGCTTGGGACCACCGCAAGCCACAAATAGAACAAGCGTAGCCATGATACTAAAGATTGTTACAAGTCTTTTCATTTACTTCTCCTCCTAATAATTTTGTTCTAATCTGATTATACCTTTATTTTTATTATTTTTCAATAGAATTTACATCTTTTTTTATAAAACATAGGTTATTTATATTAGAAATTTATTCTGTTATTTTTCTCAAACTCTCCTGTACTAATGAAAACTCTTCTTCTCTCAATGTTCTCATATCCAGGATAATACTATTTTCCTTTATCCGTGTAATAACTGGTATTTCTACATCCATAAGCAGCCTTTCTTCTAATTCTGTAGCTACTATTGATTTATGGGTCAATCTTACCGCAATACTTTCCAAAAATACAGCTGGAAAACTTCCACCACCGACTTCAGCCCTGTCTTCTATGAGTTCTATATCAAAGTCAAGGAACCTTATCATTTCAGAAAACTTCTCAGCCTTTTCCATGAGCTTCTCTTTTGAAACCGATATCATATTTAATGTCGGAATCTCTTCAAGGGCAGTTTTTTCATCAAGATATAGCTTAAGAGTAGATTCAAGTGCTGCAATAGTCATCTTATCTACCCGTAATGCACGTGTAAGCTGATTTTTCTTCATTGCTTCTATATATTTTTTTTTCCCTACTATTATTCCCGCCTGCGGTCCTCCTAGAAGCTTATCACCACTAAATGTAACCACATCCATTCCACTATCCAGCACTTCCTTTACTGTAGGTTCATAAGGAAGTCCGAATGGTCTCAAATCAATAAACTGTCCACTTCCCAGATCACTTATTGCTACAAGGTCATTTTCATGAGCCAATGTAACAATCTCTTTATTTGATACTTCTTTTGTAAATCCCACTATTTTATAGTTACTTGTATGTACCTTTAAAAGTACTGCAGTATTTTCATTAATAGCATCCGTATAATCTTTTAAATGAGTCTTATTCGTAGTTCCTATTTCACGGGGTATCCCCCCACTTAATCTGATAATTTCAGGAATACGGAACGCCCCTCCTATTTCGACAAGTTCTCCCCGGGATACGACTATTTCCTTATCTTTTGCCAAGGTACTCAATGTAAGCATTACTGCAGCAGCATTATTATTTACTACAAGTACATCTTCCGCTTCCGTAAGCCGTTTTATTATATCCGTCAAGTGAGTATAACGGCTTCCCCTACACTTTTCCTCAATATTGAATTCAAGATTTGAATAGTTAAATGCAACATTCATTATATTTTCCTTTATTCTGTTACTAAGAAGACTTCTTCCCAGATTTGTATGGAGTATAGTACCTGTAGCATTAATAACTCTTCTAAGTGAAAGTCTGTCTTGTTTTTTAACTTCTTTTCCAATCGTTTCTAATATTTCCTTCATTGAAGGTATTTCAGATATATTACCTCTCATTATTCTTTTTTTTATATTTTCTATTTCTTCCTTTACAGTATCTTTAACTATTTTTTCAGGATAATTTATTATCAGCTGTTTAACTTCTTCTGTAAGAAGAATTTTATTTATCGAAGGTATTTGAGATAGTAAATGATTCATATTTTTCTCCTATTTCATACTATTTTTTATTCCCTATCAGGCTTATTATTTCCAAGTATCCTGTAATCTTCAACTCTCTTTGTTATCCCAAGTTTATCCATATACTCCAGCATTGCCAGTGAATACTTCCTACTTGATCCTGTCATATCCCGAAACTCTGCAAGGGTCATCTTCCTGTTATTATCAAAATGTTTCATGACTTTAGATTTAGCTTCTTCAAATATTTTTATATGCATTACAATGTCTTCATCCAGTCTTACAACTGTACTTCCCACGAGAGATTCCATAACTTCCTGGCTTCCTTTAAATCCTTCTGTAAGTTCTTTGACTCCTGGAGGTGTAAACCTTGCTTCCAAAAGAATTTTTTCTATACGGTCCTTGTTCTTCAGTTCCTTTTCATCGTATTTTATTTCAAAATCATACAAAGATATAAAGCTGGACTCTGCTTTAAGTAACTGACTGTTTATCATGAGTTCTATTATGACGGCCGCTTCTTTCTGATTTGTCTTGAACCTGGACATCAGTTCAGCTTTCATTATTCCTTTTCTCAATTTATTCTTTTCATGATATTCTTTCACTATTTTATAGATTTTTTCCTTAAAATCTTCGTATTTTTTTACATGTATATATCCTGCTGAAGTCTTATATACATTTCCATCCTTAATTAGAATATCTATATCTTCGAGAATATTTTCGATATTGCGTTCCAGATTTTTTGAAAGTTCCTCTGCCTTTATTATATTACTATAGTCTGTTAGAAGGTAATTCAGAATCAATTCCTTGTTATCTCCCTGAAGCTGTATTTTCAAGTTATTTAAAATATCTTCATTAAATCTGCTATGTTTTTTAGGAACAGCATCCAGAATAACTCCTCCTCCGATAGTAACCATTGGAGAATAAGTTCTTATTATAAATTTATCATAGTTCTTTACTGAAATTTCTTCTTCCAGCCTAAGCTGAACAAACCCCTTTTCCCCCGGTTTGACAGTTTCTGTTCCCAATGGAACAGCCCTTGCCATTACTTCCATAGTCCCGGTATAGACACGTACCCTGTCCCATAACTTAAGATTAAAATCTGAATCTTTTATTATCTTTATTTCTGTGTCAAGCATATATGTCTTTATAAGAGTTCCAGGGGTTGCCAGTGTATTTCCACGCCCAATATCTTCTACTTTTACATTATTCAGGTTTATTGCGGTTCTCTGTCCTGAATAAGCTTTTTTTACATCATTTTCATGTACCTGTATATTTCTTACCTTTGTTATGATGTTACTGGGATATATTTCCAGTTCATCTCCTACAGAAATAGTCCCTTCTATTAAAGTTCCTGTTATTACTGTGCCAAATCCTTTCACCTGAAAAGATCTGTCCACATTTATACGGGCATTCCTACTTTCTTTTAATCTTACTATATTTTCTGTTTTCTCATCAATGATTTTCAGAAGATTTTCTATACCTTTACGGCTTACAGAGTCTACTTCAACTATAGGACTGCCTTCAAGAGGGGTTCCTTTTATATAATTTTCTATATCTTCTCTGACAAGCTCCCTGTAGTCATCTTCGACCAGGTCTATCTTTGTCATTACAATTATATAGTTTTCTATCCCGAGTAATGATAGTATATCAGCATGCTCCTTAGTCTGAGGCATTATCCCTTCTCTTGAGTCCACAAGAAGGAGTACAAGGTTAATTCCACTCACTCCTGCAAGCATATTCTTTATAAATTTTTCATGCCCTGGAACATCTACTACACCGCATCTTTTACCACTTGGAAGATCAAAATAAGCAAATCCTAGATTGATAGATATACCACGTTCTTTCTCTTCAGCCGTAGTGTCAGTCTCTATTCCGCTAAGTGCCTTAATTAATGTCGTCTTTCCGTGATCAATATGTCCTGCAGTGCCTATCACTACATTACTTATAAATTTATTTTCATTACTCATAATTCCTGTCCCTCTTCCTTATCTTCATATAACATTTCCGTTTTTCTCTTTATACCATTTTTTTCTGAATAATACAATGCTTTATATCTTAAATCTGCATCATTCAATAATTTCACAAGATCACTGAAATTATTCCAGTCAGTTTTTAGCATAAAACCACACCCCAAGGTAATACTGGGATGTGTAGGAATCAGTCCTGAATCAATATTATTTTCCGAACATATATTATCTGCCTTTATTGCATCATGAGTCCCATAAAATACTACAAGTCCTTCTTTTCTCATTTCATCACCTAAGGACGTATTATCCTGTTAGCCTTACGCATATCTTCAACAATAAAATACATATTTGTAGTATTTCCTACTGCAAGATTGATATTATAATAGTCCTTACATGCACCACAGCAGAGTATTTCAACTCCATTTTCTTCCAGTTCTTCCAACTCCTTCAATACATGACTTCTTTCCTTATCCACTAAAAAAGCTCCTTCATTATAGAAAAGGATTTTTTTAGGTAGAAGCTCCTGTTCTGTAAGTGCATACAGAAATCCTTTTATAAGCTTTCCACCCAGTTCGTCGCTTCCATGTCCCATTATTTTCTTATTTATCACTACTATGTAGTTTTCATCCTTAATCTGAATCATACCTTCCGCTTCAGCTATTTCTTCTCTTTCAATAGATATCTTGTATACTCCGTTTTCTTCCTTGATATCCGTCTTATAATTTTTTTCATTGGCAAATTCTATTACCTTATCAGCATTTTCCTGCCCTGTAACAAGGAGATTTACTGTACTTTCTTTTTCCAATGCACGCTTTGCCTGAATTACAGGAAGGACACATCTGTCTTTTGAAGTATCTATTAGGGGAGAGGATGTAACAGCTTTCTCGTTAGATATTGTGACTATATATTCATTACTGCTTATTTCTTTCACATCAATACTATAATCCATCTGCTCAGCCAGTTTCCCTAAATTCTGTGTAGCCGTAAAATTATCTACTGTTGTTTCCACTGTATCATATTCTTCCATCAATTTCTTAGTTTTCACTACAGGTAAGGGACAAGCCATTCCCTTTGCATCCAGTTTATATTTTTTCATATTATTTTCCTCCTATTTTATTTTAATTATTTATTATTCCTTTAAAAATATGCTTTTTAAAGATAATCTATATGCCTATATCCTTATTGTCTGCTTACTCTTATCTATAAAAATCCTTCTATCTGCCAACCTCTCTGCCTGTTCAATATTATGGGTTGTTAATATTATTGTATATTTTTCAGATAATTCCTTTATCAGGTTTTCTATTATTATAGAATTTTCAATATCTAAAGAAGAACATGGTTCATCAAGTATAAGAATATCAGGAGATGTAGTAAGCATTCTTGCTATACAGAGTCTCTGTTTCTGTCCACCTGAAAGGTTGACTGCAGGCATTTTAAAGTTATCCTTTAGTTCATCATACAGATTTACAGCCTTCAGATATTTCTCTACCCGTTCCCTCCTGTCCTTTATCTTACCTTCATAAAATTCTATCGGATAAAGTATGTTTTTCTCAACAGATAGAGGAAAAGGCTCTGAATCCTGAAATAAGGTTGATATACTCCGTCTTATTTCTATCAGCTTCATTAGACTCATGTCTTTTCCTTTGAAAAATATCTTACCTGTATATTCCCCTTCATTTTCCTTTAAGAATCCATTAATTAAAGAGAGAAGAGTGGATTTACCACAACCTGACTGTCCCATAATACAGACTATTTCGTTCTTTAATATGTCTATATTTATATTCTTCAATATTTCCCTATTTTTATACCTTATGTTTACATCTTTTATTTCCAATATGTTCAACTATTTTCCCTCCAACATTGCTCAGTATAATTTCAGACAGTATATGTAAAATTATTAATATACATATCAGCACAAAAGCTGTCGCATAAGCCTTTCTGTGTAGAGAAGTCTGTCCAAGAAGCATATTCAGATGGAAGGGAAGAGCCATCACTGGCTGAAGCAGTTTATCTGAACTTCCCCCTGTAAATACCGCTCCTGTCAGAAGTATAGGTGCCGTAGCCCCTATGGCATGACTCCCTGCCAGTATTGCTACTGATACGATATCCCTTCTGATTATGGGAAGTATGAGTTTTCTGCACATATAATCTCTATCTATGCCTAATGAATTACTTTCCCTTATTATTTTTTTATCTATATCCAGAATTATTTTCTCTATGCGTCTTTCTGTAAAGGGGAAAACCATTATTCCAAGCGAAATTCCGGCTGTCAGCATACTTCTAGGTATATTTAAGGTAACTATAAAAAATCCGTATACAAATAATCCGATTATTATAGAAGGTATTGATGATATACACTGCACTACTAGACCGATACCTGTATATATTATTTTGGAGTTACAATAAACAGTCCTATAGATTCCACAGCTAACTCCAAGAAATAATGAAAATATGACTGATATAATCATAAGAAATACCGAGCCTTTAATGGCATTTCTTATCCCCCCTTCTTCTCCAGGAGGTATCCCCTCTGGATTTTTCAAGAAAAAATTCATATTAATTTCGGAAATTCCATTTATTATTATAAAATATACAATATAACATGCTGTGAAAACAACAATGGATGCACAGATGTAGATTAGTGCTTTTATTATCATATCTTTATTTCTCAATAGTCATTCTCCCATTTCTGTTTAGTATGAAAAAGACTATATTTATTATCATAATAGATGATAACAATATAAATCCAGAAGCAAAGAGTGCTGAATAATGCTTACTTCCTACTTCACTCATCCCTATCTCCAGTGCTATAAGTGCAGGTATAGTTTCAGCCTTTGACAAAATGTGTGGTGTCTGCGGAGAATTTCCTATTACCATCATTACTGCCATTGTCTCCCCGGTTGCCCTGGCAAAGGAAAGCAGAAAGGAATTTATTACTGAGTGTATAGTTTCCTTCAGGACCAGCTTCAAGATAAAATACTCCTTTGTTACCCCAAGTGAATCAGAATCTTTTCCATATTTTTTCTTAATTTTTTCCATGCTTCCTATGCACCCTGAAACAAAGAAAGGTACTATCATTATTGACAGTACAACTGTTCCTGCCAGTATCGATTCTCCTGTGGACATTGAAAATATATCTTCTATCTTTTTTAATATGACTATCATTCCAAAAAAACCATATATTATGGAAGGTATTCCTGAAAGGATGTTTATAACCCATACCAATAATTTTTTAACAATACCTTTAGAGTAAAAACATATATATAGGGAAAATCCATATGAAAATGGAAAGGATATAATACATGCCAGTAATGAAATATAAAATCCTGCATATAAGATATTAAATATCTGAAAACTTTGATTGTATTCTGTTGCCCTCCATTTATTCCCAAATATAAATTTTAATACACCTTCTTCCCTAAAATAAGGAAGTGATTCCATAAAAATATAAAATAGTAATACTAATAAAATAAGCATTGACAATGTTGTAAGAAGATATATTAAATATCTAAAAATATTTTTCAATTTTTTACCTCACCGTCTGATTAAACCATAAATCCTTCTATTCTGAAACTGGAATAAATCCCATTTCCTTTATAGTTTTCTTACCTTCTTCAGATTTAAGCAAATCTACAAATATTTTTTCAGTCTTTGTTAGCTCTCCACTTTTGATTATTATTAAAGGTCTAGAAATATAGTATGACTTATTTAGGATATTTGCTTCTGTAGGTTCTATGCCGTCAACTTTTAATGGTATGAGTTTCCATGTATTCTGGTTTGTTATGCCAAAAGATGCATAACCTATGGCATTCTTGTTTTCTATTATTTTTGATACCAAAGCTCCCATTGTAGGTGCCTGTATCGCATCTTCCCTTACTGTTTTTTCTCCCATTATCTGTTTTTGAAATACTTCATGTGCTCCGCCACTTAAATCACGAGTTACAACTACTATATCATCAGCAGGTAAGGAAGGATCAAGTTCATTCCACTTTTTATATTCTCCTGAAAATATTTTTATAATTTCATCCTTTGTTATGTTTCCACCTTTTAACTGGATATATTTATTTTCAGGATTTACTGAAACTGTTAAGGCATCCATTCCTAAAGTTACTATTTTGATATTTTTTATTTTCTCTTTCTCAGTATCCTTTACATCCCTTGCAAGCATTCCAAAATCAGCTACTCCATCTACCACAGCTTTTACCCCTGCTCCAGAACCTCCTGCTGATACATATATCGTAATATTTTCATTAGGCAAGGAAGAGTCTGCCTTATCCCACGTAACATACTCTTCAATAAACGAAGTTGATATCTTACTTATAACCGGTGCCAGCGTAGAGGAACCACTAAATGTTATCTGTGACTTAACATCAGACTTTTTCGCTGTATTCTGACCCGTTGTCCCTCCTTCCTTTTCCTGCTTATTTCCACAGCTTACAGCTGATATCAGTAATATTATTATTGCTGATATAATAATCAGTGCCTTTTTCATTTTAATCCTCCTGTTTTATTTTTGTAATCTATTCCTACACTAAACTGTATCCTGTAATTGAATTCATATATTAATTACAACCACAGTCTGTATTACAGTACTATGACATCCTTTTCCTGCCTTTCTATCACTTTTCCCACTATTGCACTTTTAATTTCCAGTTTATTAAGCTTTTCTAACAGTCCATATGCTTCTTCTTCCGGTAGGCTTATTAATAGCCCTCCAGATGTCTGCGGATCATAAAGGACTTCTTCAAGTGCAAAATCTTTAACCTTGAAGTCTATCTTATCCTGCAGATAATTCCTATTCAGCTGTCCTCCCGCTGTTATTATGAAGTTTTCTGCACATTTTCGGGCTTCAGGTAACATTGGGATATTTTCAGAAAAAACTTCTGCTGAGTATTTTCCATCCAGCATCTCTACCATATGTCCGAGAAATCCAAATCCTGTTATATCAGTACAGCTGTTTATGGGGTATTCAGTCATTATTTCTGCCGCATACTTATTTAATGTGGTCATTTGCCTTATACATGTGGCAAAAGTATCTTCAGAACATTCCCCTATCATATGTGCTGAATTTATAATACTGACTCCTAGAGGTTTAGTAACAATAAATATATCACCAGGTTTACATCCATTATTTTTCAATATTCTATCAGGATGAATAATTCCTGTTACTGATAATCCATACTTAGGTGTACTGTCATGGATAGAATGTCCCCCTGCAAGAACCCCTCCTGCTTCATGTACCTTTTCTGCTCCTCCTTTTAATATCTGGTGAAGTATCTCCATATCCATAGTTTCAGGAAAGGCTACTATATTCAAGGCAGATATTACTTCACCTCCCATGGCATAGATATCACTTAATGCATTAGTCGCTGCAATCTGTCCATATAAATAAGGATCGTTTATCATCGTAGTAAAAAAATCCAGTGTCTGGATAATTGCTTTGTCTTCCGATATTTTATATACCGCTGCATCGTCAGAAGACTCATATCCCACTATCAGGTTTTCATCTTTCTTTTTAGGTAAATCCTTTAACAGGTCTGACAAGGCCCCCGGCCCTATTTTTGAGTTTCAGCCCCCACAGACTATCATATTCAATTTCTTATCAGCCATTTCTTCTCCTTTAAACTTTCTTATTCATACCATTACTTACCTTCATATTTCTAATTATAAAAAAATCACCTAAACAATATCTGGAATATCTGATATAAGTGATGACATAATTAATATTTTCCTGATTTTTAAGATATTTATAAATAAACTGTACTTGTTGTATTTATAAATAAATTAAAAATAATGGCGGGAATGTGTGGGAATCGAACCCACCTAAGAGGCTCCTAACCCCTCACAC
>CAYYAV010000028.1:0-11581 GCA_964469865.1 uncultured Fusobacteriales bacterium
CCTCCGGCTTCTATAATTGCTAAGCTATAATCCATAGAAACACTTGTTTTATGTGAATTTAACATATCAGGATTATGTTCATAAGATGATGTGATTCCTATTAACGGTTTTTTCAAAATAATTACCTCTTTTCCTTTTGTTATTTGTTATTCCTTACTCTATTAAAGAACGAAATAAAATTTTTGTGTGCTATCATGTCTATTTCATGGCTAGAATATCCTCGTTTTTTTAGAATAGAAACTATATTATTTAAGTCACCAGCGTCAGCTAAATCTTTTAAATCTCTGACTGTTTCTTCTTCTCTTGCATAGTAATCTGCAAAATCAAATCCGAATCCTACTTTATCCAGTCCGATTTTTTCGGCAATATATTCCAGATGCTGTATAAGCATATCGAGTGTCTTTTTATTATCCATATGGCTAACAAAATTATGATAGCTGTTTAAACCGACCATCCCACTTCTTTCCTTTATACACATAAGCTGATCATCAGTAAGATTTCTCATGGACGGGCACAGAATTCTCGAATTAGAATGGGAAGCAAAGAAAGGTTTTTTAGCATGTTTTGCAACATCCCAGAAAGTTTTATCATTGACATGGGAAAGATCAAGTAAAATACCCAGATCTTCTATTATTTTAAGTGCATCTATTCCTAATTCAGAAAGCCCTCTGCCAGGATTACCATTTTGACCGGTAGCTATAGCATTGGATTCATTCCATGTAAGTCCTATATGTCTTATTCCTAGCTGTTCAAGAAGATAGATATAGTCGAGGTTTCTTCCGATACCTGATAGCCCTTCTATTCCTAAAATGACTGCCAATTTATTATTTTTCTTTGCAGTATTAAAATCCTCATTATTTTTAACAATATGTATAAAATCTTCTGTATAATGTAATTCTTCAGACATTATCCTTAAAGCCTTAATAAATCTTGTTTCAGGATTTTCATAATCGTCAAGCCAGATTACAAAAATTCCACCAGTCATATTACCTTTTTCAAATTTGTGTCTGAACTTTCTTCTTATAATATTTTTATTACCTTTTTCATATTCCCATAGGGTATTAGTCCATATATCAGCATGCATATCGAAAAACATTATCCCAAGACCTCCATTTTTTCAAAAATAATTTCCTTTTTTTCTGTATCCATAGTACACTTTGATCCCAGAGGGACAGTAGCTAAAAATGGTTTAGCATGTCCTGATTCGAAGTTATAGAATACAGGTTTACAGTAATTTTTAAAAAAATCTTCTATAAGAGAATAAAAAGTATATTTTTCATCATATCTGTTTCTGCAGTCATCAAAATTTCCAAATATGATTCCTTTACATTTATCAAATTTTCCAGCATATTCTAAATGAGTAAGCATACGATCTATTCTTCCTATTTCTTCAGAAACATCTTCAAGAAAAATAATCTTCCCTTCTGTATCTATTTCATATGGAGTTCCTAAGGAAGTAACAAGAAGAGAAAGATTTCCGCCTATAACAGTTCCTGAAACAATTCTTTCTGTTCCAGTTTTTAAAATGGATAGAGGCATGTTCAGGGGTTCAACATATTTATGGTTTCTATTATTGAGAACATTTAAAAAATCATTTCTAGTATAGTCATTAAAATCTTCTATCATATTAGATTCAACCATGGGACCATGATAGGTTCCAAGTCCACATATCTGATTGAAAACAAGATGAAGATTTGTAATATCACTATATCCTGTAAAAACTTTAGGATTATTTCTTATTAAATTATAGTCAAGTTTGTTTAAAAGTTGGGACGAAGCAAACCCTCCTCTTACACAGATAATACCTTTTATATCTGTGCGACCGAATGCCTCATGTAAATCATCAAGGCGTATTTCCGCTTTTCCTGCCATATATCCTCCATAGTTAGAAAAAGAACTTTTTCCTACTATAGGTGTGAAACCCAGTTTGCTGATTTCTTCACAGCCTTTTTCAATATTAGCGGGATTCATAGATGAAGAAGGACATAACAGATAAACTTTATCACCTTTTTTCGGTGGCTTTGGAAATCTTATATTGTTCAATTTTTTCTCCTTTTATATTTAAATAATGAATCTGATGATTAAACAGCATCATCTTCTATGAATTATTTAATCTTAAAAATCCTTTATTATACAAGGCTAATTATACTATTAATTAGAAAAATTATCAATAGATAAGATTAAAAGATATAATTATAGTAGAAAGTTAAAGTATAATATGTTAGAATAAAGACAGAAAATATAATATAGGAGGAGATTTTAATGATATTTACAAATTTAAATAACAATGAACAGAACAGGACCTTGAATGAGAAAATTAAAAGGTGCATCGAGTATGTAAAAAATAATGATATATTGGCAAAAGATACAGGAATATATGAAATAGAAGATGGAATAAGGATGAATTATGATAATTATAATTCAAAGGAAGAAAAAGATGGCTTATGGGAAAGCCATATAAAATGTGTAGATGTACAGATAATGCTGGATGGAGAAGAGTACATAGGTATAAATGATATCAAAAACATGAAAAAGAAATCTGAAGATGCAGACAATGATTTTGTTATTTTTGAAGGGGAGGAACTTTTTAGGATACTTCTAAGAACTGGGGATATCCTGGTACTATATCCAGAAGACGTACATATGCCTGGACTAAAGATAGAAAAATCAAATTTTAATAAAAAAGCGGTATTTAAAGTAGAACTATCTAAAATGTAATATAGAACTTACTTAATTCCAAAATAGTCTTTAATTTCCCTGAAAGTATCTTCTGATTCCAGAATACTGGTATGAGTAGTATTGATAATAACTTTCATAGAACAGCTCTGAAGCCCGGCAGTAGAGAAAGGAATCATACCGTCATCTTTTCCGGGAATAATAAAAGAATAGAGAAAATTATCTGAATGATCTCCGATTAAAATATAACACTGATAGTCCGGTTCTCCTAATGTGTTTATAAAGCTGTTTTTATCAGTTTTTATCTGAGAGACAGCAGGTCCAAGGAAATATGGGATAGAATCGGAAATAGGATTGTCAGAAAGAGGGCTTCCATGAGAGGGTGGAGAAATAAACATTACTTTTCCCATATTATCTATTTTATGATTTTTCAGATAATATCTCAAAAGTACACTTCCCATAGAATGTACAATAAAATTTATTTTTAAATTTTTCTGATCCTCGGTCTTTAGGTTAGAATTAAGGATATTCAGATTTTTTATCTGTTTTTCAATAACAGGGGTAATATATTTTTCTGTCATCTCTTCAATAGGGTATGTTGTGGTGGGATACTGGATATTTACTACAGGATACCCTTTAGCATTTAAGATGTTACTTATATGTTGCAAATCTTTGCTTTCTCCGTAGATTCCATGAAAAATAATGAAAACGGACTTATCAGTTTTTTTGAAATTTCCGTTATAAACAATTTTATACTCATGGGTTAAATAAGACTTCATACAGAACAGGAATATAATAATAATAATGAATATAAAAAAGACTGCACAAATTTTCTTTCTCACAGTTCCTCCTAAAAAAATGAACTTATAAAAGAATTATAGCATAAAATATCAGGAAATTCTATTTATATAAATAAGGAATTACATTATACGAAACTAAAGGAAACCTTAAATAAGAAAAAATAAATAAAGTTAAAAAACATTTGATTTTTAAATACAAATATTGTATAATTATTTTGTAATACAAAATAAAATAGAATACAATGAAACAATTAGAAAGGAAGTGTACAAAAAATGAACGCTTGGAGAGGCTTTAAAGAAGGTAATTGGAACAGAGAGGTTGATGTAACAGATTTCATCAAATTAAATTATACTGAGTATACTGGAGATGAAAGTTTCTTAGAAGGACCGACAGAAGCAACTACTGTCATGTGGAAATCACTTTCAGAAAAATTTAAGATTGAGAGGGAAAGAGGTATTTATGATGCTGAAACAAAGATACCTTCGCAAATAGATGCTTATGGGCCGGGTTATATTGATAAAAACTTGGAAAAAATTGTAGGGCTGCAGACTGATGCTCCGTTGAAAAGAGGGATTTTTCCTAACGGAGGATTAAGAATGGTAAAAAATAGTCTGGAAGCTTTTGGATATAAATTGGATCCTCAGACAGAAGAAATTTTTACAAAATACAGGAAGACACATAATGATGGAGTGTTCTCTGCCTATACGGATAGTATAAGAAAGGCAAGAAAAACAGGAATAATTACAGGTCTTCCAGATGCCTATGGAAGAGGAAGGATTATAGGAGATTATAGAAGAGTTGCACTATATGGAGTTGACAAACTTATAAATGAGAGGGAAGAAAGATATGCAGCCTGTGATCCGGCTGAAATGACAGAAGACAAGATAAGGCTAAGGGAAGAGATTTCTGAACAGTTAAAGGCTTTAAAAGCATTGAAGAGAATGGCAAATTCATATGGATTTGATATTTCAGCTCCTGCTTCTACTGCTCAGGAAGCAATACAATGGACGTATTTTGCTTATCTGGCAGCAACTAAGGATCAGAATGGAGCTGCTATGAGTATAGGGAGAGTTTCAACTTTCCTTGACATATATATAGAAAGAGACTTGAAAGCGGGATTAATAACAGAAAAGGAAGCACAAGAGCTAATGGATCACTTTGTAATGAAGTTAAGACTTATAAGATTCCTTAGGACACCTGAATACGATGCCCTCTTTTCAGGAGATCCTGTATGGGTAACTGAATCTATAGGTGGAATGGGTCTTGATGGAAGATCCCTTGTGACAAAGAACAGTTTCAGGATACTACATACCCTATATAATATGGGAACGTCTCCGGAACCTAATTTGACTGTACTTTGGAGCGAAAATTTACCTGATGCATGGAAAAAATACTGTGCTAAAGTTTCAATAGACACTTCATCGGTACAATATGAAAATGATGATATTATGAGACCACAGTTTGGAGATAATTACGGAATTGCATGTTGTGTATCTCCGATGGCCATAGGAGAACAGATGCAATTTTTCGGAGCAAGGGTAAATCTTCCTAAAGCATTGCTATACGCTATAAATGGTGGAAAAGATGAAAAATCAAAACTACAGGTAACTCCTGAAGGTATGTTTGAGCCTATTAAGGGGGATTATCTGGAATATGATATAGTATGGGATAAATTTGATAAATTATTGGACTGGTTAGCTGAAACATATGTTAAGGCATTGAATATTATCCATTATATGCATGATAAATATTCTTATGAAGCATTGGAAATGGCGTTACACAATGTTGATATAAAAAGAACGGAAGCTTTTGGTATAGCAGGAATTTCAATAATTGCAGACTCTCTTGCGGCTATTAAGTTTGGTAAGGTAAGAATTCTAAGGGATGAAGAAGGTGATGCAGTAGACTATATCAATGAAGGAGAATACGTTCCATTTGGAAATAATGATGATAGGACAGATGAACTCGCAGTAAAAGTTGTCGAAGTATTTATGAAAAAGATAAGAAGTCACAAAATGTACAGGGATGCTATTCCTACACAGTCAGTATTGACAATAACTTCAAATGTAGTATATGGTAAAAAGACAGGAAATACTCCTGATGGAAGAAAAGCAGGAGAGCCATTCGGACCTGGAGCAAACCCTATGCATGGAAGAGATACTAGAGGAGCTGTAGCCTCCCTTGCATCAGTTGCAAAATTGCCATTTGAATACGCCAATGATGGAATTTCTTATACATTCGCTATAACTCCTGAAACACTAGGGAAGAATGAAAATGAAAAAAAGGATAACCTGGTTGGACTTCTGGATGGATATTTCGGTCAGACAGGGCATCACTTGAATGTCAATGTATTTGGTAGGGATCTGCTTGAAAGGGCAATGGAGAAACCTGAAGACTATCCTCAGCTTACGATAAGGGTTTCGGGATATGCAGTCAATTTTGTAAAACTGACTAAAGAGCAGCAGCTGGATGTTATAAACAGGACAATATCAAATAAGATATAATACAATATATAAAAAATAGGTATTATTTAAGAGTATCTCAAAATCAGAGGTTTAGTAGTATAAATTTGATTTTAAATTAATGGCTACTAAAGATCTTGATTGTTGAGATTCTCTTTTTTATTTTTAATGGATTAAAATTGTACTTGAGATATTTCAATATATCGATTATAATATATTTGTGAAAGTAAAAAAATAGCAGAATTTAAATATAGAAGGATTACTATGGAAGGATATATACACTCATTTGAGTCTTTTGGGACCAAAGATGGTCCAGGTATAAGATTTGTACTGTTTTTACAGGGATGCCCTTTAAGATGTCTTTACTGCCATAATGTAGATACATGGGATATAAAGGCAAAAAAAATTATCATGACTCCTGACGAAGTTATGAAGGAAATTTTAAAGGTAAAAGGATTTATTAAATCAGGAGGAGTAACAGTTTCAGGAGGGGAGCCTTTACTACAACCTGAATTTGTAAAGGAACTGTTTATAAAGTGCAGTGAAGCCGGAATACATACGGCGCTCGATACATCAGGTTTTATATTTACTGAAAGGGTAAAGGAAGTATTAGAACACACCAATCTAGTCCTTCTGGATATAAAACATATAAATCCTTATAAATATATGGAACTGACTTCAGTAAGTATCGAGAATACATTAAAATTTGCAGAATATTTGAACAAAATAGGAAAAAGGACATGGGTTAGGTATGTCCTTGTTCCAGGGTACTCTGACAATGAAGAGGATCTTCACGAATGGGCAAGATTTGTCTCCAGGTTTGATAATATTGAAAGAGTTGATATACTGCCTTTCCATCAGATGGGCGGATATAAATGGGAAGAAGTGGGGAAAGAATATAAACTGAAGGATACGGCTACTCCGACAAGGGAGCAGATAAAGAAAACGGAGGAAATATTTTCTTCTTATGGATTGAATGTAGGAGTGTAGTAGGAAAAATTAGTGAATATAAAAATGCAAAATCAGAAGCTGAGAATAAGAATGTCATATAAATTTAGAAATAAAGCAATTTAAATATGAGAAGGAGAAATTGTATGTCTGAAAAATCAAAGGCTATCGAAGAATTAATAAAAGTTCTGAATCAGAAGAAAAAAATAATAAGAAAGCAAAGTATATTATTATTTGTGTCTCTGTCAATAGCCTACCTCATATGTTCACAGCTGATATCAATGGAAATAAGGAAAAGGTTTGCAGTTCAAGGCATCTTGTCGAAATCTTTAGGTATGGGATATTTGCTTGAGATTAATAACATAATGGATGGAAATATAAAATTAGTGCATAGCAGTTCCAAATATAATACAAGTATGGGAAAAGTTTCTAAAATAATAGAAATAGAAAATAGGTATATAGGATATTTAGAAGAAGATGGGGAAATAGGTGATAATCATTATTTTTATATAAGTGGAATTTCAGCAGAATTTGAACTGACAGAAGAAGAAGCGAAAAAAAAGCTGGAAAGGGAATTATCAAGGGAAGATTTATTAAATTTTAATACAGGACAACTAATATATGAAAAATCTGTTGAATATTTATATAAAGATGGAAAAATAGGATATATAAGAGGAGATTTTAATGATCTATTAAAATTTTTTATAAAATTAATGGTAGTATTAACAATTATAATAATGATTTTATTAAATACAATAAAAATAATAAAGAATAAAATTAGGCATTTTTTCATATTTTTACAAAAATACTATAAGGAAAATAAGTCATTTATAAAAATAGTAGGAATAGTTTCATGCAGTGTTTTTATTATACTACATATTTTTGGATTTCTATTAGCAATGAATGAACTGAAGGCAGGAGAGTACATATGGAATAGAGGAATGGAATTAAATAGACATTACTATATCGAGGTACAGAGTGATCCAGATAAAAAAATAGAAATAGGAGATATAGAACTGTATAAAAAAATATCAGAAAATATAAATGACAGACGTATCTGTGACAATATAACAAAAATGTATAAGAAAGGATTTTATTATATAGGATATCTTAAAGGGGGCAGGGAAGAAAAAGAATGTAATAATTATTTCTATATTAATGTATTAAATGATAATGATGTAAAATTTGAGCTGACTGAAAAAACGTACTGGATAAATTTAAAGAACTAAATTTAAAAGATCCTGATTATTATATATTAAGGTATGGAACAGATGGAAAAGAAGCTTCGATGAACAGATTCTACTGGAGCGGTATATTCTTCTTTTCTCTGAAATTTCTTCTGACAATCTTAGCAGTAACTGTATTTATTATTCATTTTATAATCTATGTGATAGAAGTAAGAAGGAAAAAGAAAGAGAAAAATAATAAAAATATTTAGAATATATGAAATACTAATAATTAAAAAAAATTTAGAAAAATATTATGTTTGTGATATAATAAGAAAGATAATAAGTTAAGAGGGTAAAATGCAGAAAATAGGAATTGTTGTAGAGTATAATCCTTTTCATAACGGTCATTTATATCAGATCAATGAAATAAGAAAAAAATTTGGAGAAGGAATACTTCTGGTAGCTGTAACAAGCGGTGATTTTGTACAAAGAGGTGAAATTTCATATTTAAATAAATGGGAAAAAACAGAGCTAGCGTTAAATTACGGGGTCGATCTTGTTATTGAGCTTCCTGTTTATTATTCTATTCAGAATGCAGAAATATTTTCCGGGATGGCTACTAGGATATTGGATTACATGGAAGTAGATATTCAAGTTTTTGGAGCAGAAAGTGAAGATGTGAATAAGATGTATGAAGTAGTTGAACTTCAGGAAAAATCAGAATATAAGAAGAAAATAATGAATAAGATGAAAGAAGGGAACAGTTACAGTGCTTCACAGAGATTGGTACTGGAAGAATATAATTATGGAAATATAGTGAAATCCAACAATATTCTAGGTATAGAATATATCAGGGTAATGAAAAGAGAGAAACTTAGAATAAAGCCCTATATTATAAAGAGAGAAATCTCAGAATACAGAGAGGAAGAAGTAGAAAAGGATAGAAAAAGCATGGCAAGTGCTTCGTTTCTGAGGGCCCAGCTTAACTCAACCAGAAAAAACAGAACTGAAGAAGAGAGCTTGGATATAATACGGAAATTTCTACCAGAAAAGACATCTGAGATTATAAACAAAAAAATTTTTATAAATAACAACAAAAATATATATCAAAATGATATAAAAGGAAAAATATATGAAATTGTAAAATATAAAGTATTAACAGATTCAAAGAGAAAGATAATAGAAATATATGATATGACAGAGGAAATATATGCTAGAATATATTTTGGATTAGTGAATTCTGAAAACTGTCTGCAGTTTTTGGAAAAAGTAAAATCAAGGAATTTTTCTATAAAAAGAATAGAAAGGCTGATGTTAAATATATTGCTGAATATAAAAAAGAAAAATATGGATTTTAGGATTGATTATATAAGGGTACTCGGCTTTAATGAAAAAGGAAGAAAATATCTTAAAGAACTTAAATCATTAGATAAGAAAAATATTTTTGTCAATTGGAAAAATATAGAAAAGAAAATAGAAAATGAAAAAATAAAGATAGAAAAAAATGGGTTTCTTATAAAGGAAATATTTCTGAAAGAAAGGGAAAGGCTGAATCCTATTAAATCAGATACAATATAACAATAAATAGGAGGGAATCGTGGGAATATTAATTGCTATTAATATATTATTTATGCTATTTCTATTTGCTTTAGCATACATGTCAATAAGATATTTTATAAATCAAATAGAAAAATATCCTAGGGTAACATTTGAAGAAGTCTATAACAGTAAGAAGCTGAGACAGAAATATAATATAGAGAATAAAGCGAACCCTTTTGATTATGGATTTAATTATAAAGAACTGGTTTACAAGTCGGGGAAAATAAATCTTTCAGGATGGTTCATAGATAATGCAGATGCAGGGAAGACCTTAATAATATGTCATGGCAGAGGTGTAAATAGGCTTGCCTCTCTTCAGTATCTTCAGATTTTAAAGGATACTGGACTTGATAAGGAATACAGTATATTTATTCCTGATTTAAGGAATTCAGGAAAGTCAGATGAGTCAAAGACAAAATTGGGATATGATTTTGCTCAGGACATATTTCATACAATGGAAATGTTAAATGAAAAATATGGAAAAAACAATTTTACATTATTTGGTTTTTCTCAAGGAGGAATGGGATCATCGATAGTTTCAAAGCTTTATCTCAAGCCTATGAGGAAAAAGGGGCTAAAAATAGAAAAATTAATACTGGACAGTTCAATTTCCAACGTGAAAAAGAGGATAAAGGAAGACGCCAGAAAAAGGAAAGTACCTAAATTTATTGTGAGTGTGGTTGTCAGGATATTTAACCTGAGAGTAGGCAATAATCTTGATAAACTTAGACTTTCATATCTACTTAAAAGAGTTCCTACATTAATAATACAGACAAAAAATGACAAGGCAACAACTTATGGAATGCTTATGGAAGAATATAATGAGATTTCTCAGAATAAGAATATACAGCTAAAAGTATTTGAGAAGGGGTCTCATACGCGAATATATGCTGAACCTGAGTATACAGAAGAGTACACTGAAATAGTAGGAAGATTTTTAAAAGAAAATTAAAAAATAAACTTAAGATGCAGTAAAAGAAAAGGATTTGGTGAATGAATAAATGTCTGATATACAGACCAGATTGACAAAAAAGAGTTATTTTATATATGGAATAGGTGTTTCATATTTCATGCTTGATCAGTTGTATAACCAGTGGTTAAATTATTACTATTTACCTCCAGAAACTGAACAGAGCCTGACACCATTATTAAGACCTGGTTTTTTAATACTTGCATTTGTAATAGCAAGGATAATAGATGCCGTTTCGGATCCGCTTGTAGGATATTGGTCAGATAATTCCAGGTCAAGGTTCGGAAAGAGATCGTTTTTTATGATGATAGGAGGGCTTCCATTAGGAATTTTAATGATACTATATTTTTATCCTCCCAAGCAGTCACAGATACTCATGCTTATATATCTGTCAGTAATAGGAGGGTTGTTCTGGATAGCCTATACTCTGGTAGGAGGACCTTATAATGCATTAATTCCTGATTTGTCAGGAACAAAAGAGGAGAGGCTGAACCTTTCAACAATACAGTCAACATTCAGATTGTTATTTACGGGAGCAGCACTTATTCTTCCAGGTATGCTTATCAAAGTTTTAGGTAATGGAAATACAGAATCTGGAATAAGAAAAACTATAACAGTATTATCAATAATTGCAGTAGCAGGAATATATATATGTATATTTGGACTTAAGGAGAAGGAACTTGTAATAGAGAAAAAGGAAAATAGGACCTTAAATTTCAGACAATCATTGAAATATCTGAATGACAGGGAAATAATACTGTACTTTTCAGGCTTTTTCTTTTTCTTTTCAGGATTCAATATATTAAGGGGTGTTCTCACATATTACTTAACAATAGTAATGGGACTCCATTTAAGTAATATGACTATAGTTTCATCAATATTATTCGGGGTAGCTGGGCTATGTTTTCCGATAACAGATCGGAAGAGCGTCGTGTAGGGAAAGAGTGTCTTCGCCT
>CAYYAV010000029.1:0-11211 GCA_964469865.1 uncultured Fusobacteriales bacterium
TCTTTAAATAAATATATAAATTAAATAAAAACAAGAAATACATATATGTAATTTTCAAGTTCCCTAATTAGCAAATGTATTTCTTATTTCCATATTTTATTTCTAATTCCTATTTTAAAATTTCCTCTACCTTTTCAGACAGCTCTTTAACGTATCTATCTACAATTTCCTGTGTTTCTGCTTCTACCATTACTCTTATCATTGACTCTGTCCCTGAAGCTCTTACAAGTATTCTTCCTTTTCCTTGTATTTCATCCTCTTTTTTTCTTATGAAATCCATTAATTCCACATTTGTATCCCATGTTATTTTTTTCTCTCTGGAAACCATTATATTCTTTGATTTTTGTGGCCAAAGTTCTATCTCTTTTACCAATTCACTTAGGCTTTTTCCACTTTCCAGCATAGCAGCAACCAGTTGTATAGAAGAAAGGACTCCGTCACCTGTAGTATTATAGTCAAGCATTAATATATGTCCCGACTGTTCTCCACCTATGTTAAGACCGTATTCTTTCATTTTTTCAAGGACATACCTGTCTCCTACATTAGCCCTTATTAGACCTATTCCTTTTTTATCCAGATATTTTTCAAATCCCATATTACTCAGTACTGTCGTAACTACTTTATTATCATTCAGATGACCTTTTTTCTTAAGATATACTGCTATTATAGCGATAATCAAATCTCCATCTATTATTTTTCCTGTATGGTCTACAGCTATTAACCTGTCTGCATCCCCATCATAGGCAAGCCCCATATCCGCATCATATACTTTTACTACCTCCTGTAACAATTCAGGATGAGTAGAACCACAATTTACATTTATATTTTTACCATTAGGAATATTATTAATTACTATTATATCCGCACCAAGCCTCTGATATATTTTAGAAGCTACCCTATAAGCTGCTCCGTTTGCAGCATCTATGACTATTTTTAATCCTTTAAAATCCTTTTTTATAAAATCCTTTTTTACTGTTGACTCAAGAAAATCAAGGTATATTCTCATATCATCTTCGACATATTTGAATCTTCCAAGATCATCCCCTGGAACCTGATATTTTAGGAGTTCTTCTCTATTTTCCATCAAAGTTTCAAGCTCCTCTTCTATACTGTCAGGCAGTTTATATCCATTCTGGCTAAATATCTTTATCCCGTTATCTTTTACAGGATTGTGTGATGCTGATATCATAATTCCTGCATCTGCCTTAAGCTTTCTAGTCAGATAGCATACTCCGGGAGTAGGAAGAACTCCCACAAAATCTATATGGACACCCATAGATGTAAGTCCTGCACTTAATGCTGATCTTATCATGTATCCTGATATTCTAGTATCTGTTCCTAATATTATCTTTGGTTTACCTTTATCCTTTTTATTCTTTTTTAGATAATAACCCAGAGCTAGTCCAAGATCTGTAACTAAATCTATAGTAAGATCCTTATTTGCTTCTCCTCTCATTCCATCAGTACCAAAATATTTTCTTGCCATATCTCCTCCTAATAATACCTTATTTTTTTATTCCGATTAATTTTTTTGATAACTTCAATCCTGTATTTTCTTTCAGTTTTTTTTCTTCAGCTTCCTCTTTTCTATTCCCGATTGCAGATAATACTACTGTTATCTCTGTACCTACTTCATATTCTGATTCTATTTCTATTTTCCCTTCATGAATTTCAACAATTCTCTTTACTATTGCCAATCCCAATCCTGTACCTCCTGTAGATTTTGTCCTTGAATCATCTACCCTATAGAATCGGTCAAATATTCTTTTTTTGTCATCTTCATGCATTCCTATACCTTGATCTCTTATGGAAATCCTTCCAAAACCATCCTTAATTTGAGATTTTATAAATATTTTTGTGCCTGAAGCAGAATATTTTATTGCATTTTCTATTATAGCCCTGATTGCCTGCTGTAATAAGGTTTCTTCTCCTTTTACCTTATATTTCTCTGATTTCTCCAGAACAAATTCATGATCTTTCACTGAAACTTTCATATCTGAATAAATTTGTTCTATCATTTCGCCAACTTCTATTTCTCTAAAACTTGAATTAACTTTACTTATTTCCCCTTTAGCTAGGAACAGCAATTTCTGAACCAGATTCTTCATATTTTCAGCTTCATTAATTATGGAATCAATAGACTCTTCAAATATCTCAGGATTTGACATTTTCCTTTTTTTGATAATCTCGGCATATCCCTTTATTATTGCAAGAGGGGTCCTCAGCTCATGAGAAGCATCAGATACAAATTTAGACTGATTTTCAAAAGAATTTTCTATTCTGTCCAGCATCTGGTTTATTATTGTTGTCAATTTTTCCAACTCATCTCCTGTTTTAGGAGATTTTATCCTCTTACTCAGATCATCCGTAGTTATAGTTTCTGCAGTCCTTATAATGTTATTTACAGGTCTTAGTATCCTCTTACTTAAAAATTTTGAACCTATAAGTATGCCTAATACTCCCAATAATGATGCTATCGCTGATAGCCATTCAAGTCTTCTGAAAAGCTTTCTTTCCTGAGTTATGTCCTTAAAAACATAGGTTGTGAATTTATTATCATTTATTTCTCTATATATCTTAAATACATAGTAAAGCCTTCCGTCAATAGATAATCGTATAATTTTCCCTTTTCCAGGTTCATTTTCCTTTATATTATATCTTTCAACTTCTGTAAAAATTTTTTTGTTTATCTCTTCATCATTTTCACCATTAACCGTCGCTAAAGGAAGTTGAGATATCCCTATAGTATTTACTGTATTCATTAAATAAAGATAATTTTCTTCCCCAGGATTGAAAGGTTTCTGGTAAATAACCTTCTGACCGTCGAATTTAGGATTGAACTGTATCGTAAATCCACCCAGCTTTTCCTGTATGATCTTTACTCTACTAAGAAATTCATTTATCTCATCAGATTTTTTTGATGCTGAAGTTATAATAGTCTTTTCATTCTGCTTTTGTAATGTGTACATTAATGCTACATTTGAAATAAGCATTAACAGCAAAAATAGAAGAATGTATCCCGTAGAGATACGATCTTCTAATTTCATTTTTTTCATATTTTTCTCCTATTTGAAAATAAATCCAATTCCTCTTACTGTCTGGATAAATTTTCTTTCATAAGGCTTATCTACTTTATCTCTTAAATATTTTATATATAAATCCAGTATGTTGTCATTTCCTATATAGTCAAATCCCCATACCTCTTCCAGTATCTTATCCCTTGACAATACTATCCCTTTATTCAGTACAAGAAAATCAAGAAGCTCAAATTCTCTTTTGGAAAGTTGAATTAATGTTTCTCCTCTAAATACTTCATAAGTCGGATAATTTATCTTTAAATCTTCATATTCAAATACACCTTTATGATCTATTGTCTTCTTAGTTCTTCTTAAAAGTGCTTTTATCCTTGCAATCAGCTCTTCATTGGAAAAAGGTTTTGTCATATAATCATCTGCTCCGTAGTCAAACCCAACTATCTTGTCACTTATCTCATCCTTTGCAGTAAGCATTATTATAGGAACCTGTGAACCTTCTCTTATACGTTTGCATACTTCCATTCCACTCATTTTAGGCAACATGACATCTAATAGTATCAAATCATAAGACCCGTATTTTGCCATATTAAGCCCTTCTTTTCCATCATATGCAAAGAACACGTCGAATCCTTCAAACTTTAATTCAATTTCAAGCAGTCTCGAAATTTTTGGATCATCTTCAATAACTAATATTTTTTCTCTCATTTCATCACCATTTTAACTTTCTATATTTTTTTTAATTTATATACTATATTATACACTAATTTTTAAAAAAATAGTAGAGGTTAATACTCTACTATTTAAAAATCGTGTATTTATCTCTTTCAGGAAAAGTATATTCTATCACGCTTTGATTTTTTTTTACATTAACTTTGAAAAAACTTTTTTAAAAATTATTATTCCTTATTTATCAGAATATTATAAAGTATTTTTCATTATATCCATGTCAGAATCTGATTTTCCTTCAGGGAGCTTAATTCTTATCAGATCCATTGGTCCCATTTCTACATCTGTTTCTATCACAGCTATTGTATTAGGATGGACTACATCTGCAATTTCATTATTCTTTATATTCAGGAACTCCTTTACCTTAAACTGTATCGGATCTCCTACAGGTCTTATCAGTTCCATCTGATCGGAGGAAAATACCCTGTTTCTTATCTGAATCTTATATTTATCATTGTCCATTTTTTCCACGACATTAGCAACTAACTGATAAGTCTGGCTATATGATGAACCTGTGCTGTAATTCTGATCCTCTTCTGTTGTCCTTCCCAAATAGAATCCTTTGGAATAGAGCCTGTGGCTAATTGTCTGCAATTCACTCAGCCATCTAGGGCTATACACATAGTTTCCTGACATATAAGCATCTATTGCCTGTCTATATTGCTTTACTACTGTAGAATTATAATATATGCTCTTCATTCTTCCTTCTATTTTCAAAGAATCTACTCCGGCTTCTATAATCTGATCAATAAATTCTATTGTACACAGATCCTTTGCATTGAATATAAAAGTCTGTTCTCCCTCTTCTACAATGTCGTGTGCACCTTTCTCCTCATGCCCTTCAGCTATTACCTTATAATTCCACCTGCAGTCCTGTGCACATATTCCCCTATTGGCATCCCTGCTCGTAAAATAGTTACTAAGAAGACATCTTCCTGAGATAGCCATGCACATAGCACCATGGATAAATACTTCTAATTCTACATCTGGAACTTTTTCCCTTATTTCCTTTATTTCTTTCAAGGACATTTCCCTTGCAAGGATAACCCTCTTAGCTCCAAGATCTCTATATGTCTTCACGCTCATCCAGTTGGTGTTGTTCGCTTGCGTACTTACATGTATCGAAAGTTCAGGCGCATGTTCCCTGACCAGCTGAAATACTCCAAGATCAGCTACAATCACCGCATCTGCTCCATATTCATACAGTAGCCTTATAAATTTCGGCATATATTCTATTTCAGAATTATGGGCAAATATATTCAGAGTAACATATATTTTCTTACCTAGACTGTGTACATAGTCTATAGCTTCCTTCAGTTCACTGTTCTTAAAATTTGAAGACATTCCCCTTAGATTAAATGCGGCTCCTCCTACGAAAACTGCATCTGCTCCAAAATGAAAAGCTGCTTTTAATTTCTCCATGTTTCCTGCAGGGGCAAGTAATTCTATTTTTCTTGTCCGTTTCATTTTTTCTCCTTAAATTTATTTCAAGATACCATTACTTTTTTATGTACAAATGACATGTCTTCCTATTATATCAAAAAATAATAAAAAATTCCATACTTTTTATTATTTCCTTCAGTTCATTATATCTATAGATATTATTGCGGAATCCTATCCATCACATCGTCACTTACAACATTGACAAACTGCTGGTAACTTGGCCTGAATCCAAGTTCAATAGTTCCTGTTGGTCCACTTCTATGTTTCCCGATTATCACTTCTACCTTTTCCAGTTCATTGTCCCCTGTTCCCTGCATTTTTCCGTGAGAAGTATATTGTGGGGGTATGTTCTGAATACCAGAAGCTGCATTTCCATCTTGTGGAATTCCATCTTTCATATAGTATTTTTCTCTATAAAGGAACATTACCATATCAGCATCCTGCTCTATTGCTCCTGACTCCCTCAAATCAGACAATATCGGCCTCTTATCCGTCCTAGATTCGACACTCCTTGAAAGCTGTGATAATGTTACTATAGGTATATTCAGCTCCTTAGCTATTATCTTGAGTGATCTTGAAATTTCTGATATTTCCTGCTCTCTGCTTTTTCTGGATCCCTCAGACGGATTTATGAGCTGAAGATAGTCTATGAGCATAAAGTCCAATTTCCCTTCTGCTTTTAATCTTCTAGCTACTGCTTTTATTTCAAGCATATTTACACTTGAAGAATCCGATATATAAAGTGGCAATTCTGCAAGTCTTCCTAACCCGTTTCCTATAGCTGTATAGTCATCCCCTGACAATGTACCGTCTTTTATAGCTTTCAGCTTTATTTTTGATTCTATGGATAAGAGTCTGTCGAACAGCTGCTCATTTCCCATTTCCAAACTATAAATCAGGACATGCCTGCCACTCTTCGCCACATTCAGTGCCAGATTTAATGCAAATGCAGTCTTTCCCATAGCAGGTCTGGCTGCAAGTATTATAAGGTCTGAACCATGAAATCCGCTTGTTAGTGCGTCATATTGTGTAAATCCTGAACTTATACCTTTCAATCCCCCCTTTGTATGAGACATTTCATCTAAATTGCTTATTTTCTGATGTGCGAGATCACTTAGAGAAACTACATCTTTCTTCTGTTTGGATTCTGCAATCTTAAATATCATACTTTCTGCCTTATCCAGCATTGTATCTATTTCATCATAGCCACGGTAAGACATTCTTGCTATTTTTTCTCCGGTATCTATAAGCTGCCTTCTTATGGCATTTTCCTTTATGATATGTGCATAATTTATAGCATTGGCAGCTGTCGGTACGACTTCTATAAGGTCATAGATTATATCTGTCCCTCCAATTTCATCTATCAGATTCTGTATCTCAAGGGAATTTATGATTACAAGCGTGTCCACAATTTTCCCGGTATTATATGCTTTAAGCATTTCACTAAAAATTATCCTGTAGTTATTTTTATAGAAATCATTAGGTGAAACTATCTCTATGACATCACTTATAACATCAGGTTTTATAAAGATAGATCCTAGAAGTGCCTCTTCGGCTTCTATATTGAAAGGAATTTTCAATTCATTTTCTTTTTTTCCTTCTTCAAAAAAATTCATATATTATTCCTGTCCTTCCAGCATTACTTTTATTTTAACTTTAACTTCTGAATGCAATTTCAGTTCCACTGTGTGCAGTCCAAGTTCTTTCATTCTTGCATCAGTAGATATTTTTTTCCTGTCTACATCTATATTCAGCTGCTCTTTTATCGCTTCAGATATTTCTTTTGATCCTACTGAACCGAATACCTTCCTGTTGTTCCCAGCTTTTACTTTTATTTTTATTTCTTTATTCTCCAGTAACTCTTTCAGGGTGTTCGCTTTCTGTACATCCCTGTCATGATTTTTCTGAATTTTTTCATTTTTCGCCTTTAATTTATTGACATTTTCAGGAGTAGCGGGTATTCCTTTATTTTGAGCAAATAAAAAATTATTTGCATATCCGTCTTTTACTTCTACTATTTCGTCCTTTTTCCCTACACCTTTTATTGTCTCCTTTAAGATTACTCTTACTTTCATTTTTCCTCCTTATATGTGTAATTCATTATTCTCTTAATTTATCTCTTTTCAAGAATTTCCCCGTCAAAGAAATCTAAAACCTTATTTACAAACTCATTTTCACTGCTTTTTCTGTCGTCCCCTTCAAGTTCCCCTTTTATCCGTATGTCTGTACCACAAATCCTATTTATGATATTTTCTGTCTTATGCTTCTTATCCGGCTGCATAATATTTTCCCTATGAAACTTGTTCCCTACAGGAAACTTTATAATTAAAGTATTATTTTCCAGTCTTTCAGGATATGTATCCATCATGAGTGCATTTATTACAGCTTCCCTGTTTTTCATTTCAGCTTTTATATCATTCCATTTTTTTTCAAAAATTGAAAAATCTGGGCTAGAACTTATTCTAGCTCCGTCTCTTATTTTATCTTTATCTATTTTCATATCCTTCTCTATACTCATGTCGTCAGCATTAGCTGAATACTGATGATTATCCTGTATTATCTCCATATCATGCTGTCCCTTGGATCGTACCTGTGCTGGATTATTTATTTTTTTCTTGTAAAGTTCATAGACGAAAACATATCCAAGCAGTCTCTTGTCTTCCTCGTATTTAAATTCATTCAATATAAAAAATATAGAACCTATTACGCTAAGGATAAAATCTGCTGATAATTCCTCTGCCCCTTTTTTATATTGTTCTTTTAAATAGTAGGCAAAATCTTTTAAAAAGATTTCAAACAGCACTCCCATCTCCCATATCTTATCAACAAATCCTATAAGTTCCACTTTGTCACCTTTTTTTATTAACTGTAGAAAGTCATTTAATATTATGTCAGGAACCACTCCCAGAGCTTTCTGTGTTTTAGAGATATCTATATCTTCTCCATTAAAATTGGAAACAACCTGCTCAAATATAGAAAAGCTGTCTCTCGCACTCCCTTCTGATTTTCTGTATATAATTTCCAGACTTTCATCATCAATATCAATATTCTCTTTTACTGCAATGCCCCTAAGAAGACTTATTATACTTTCTTTTTCTATAGGTATAAAGTCATATCTCTGGCATCGTGAAACTACTGTATCAGGTATTTTGTCTATTTCTGTAGTTGCCAGTATGAATATTACATGAGAAGGCGGTTCTTCTAATGTCTTCAGAAGTGCATTGAATGCTTCTTTAGTAAGCATATGAACCTCGTCTATTATGTATATTCTTTTCCGGCCTTTAACCGGCTGGTAGTTTATCTTTTCTTTCAACTCCCTTATTTCATCTATTCCTCTATTTGATGCAGCATCTATTTCAATCATATCCATGGAAATTCCCTGTGCTATTTCTGTACAGTTTTCACAAACTCCACAGGGATTGTCACTTATGCCGTTATTCAAACAATTTATTCCTTTCGCAATAAGCCTTGCAATAGTAGTCTTCCCAACACCTCTTGGACCTGTAAAAAGATATGCATGGGAAAGCCTATTTTTGCTCAAAGAGTTTTTTATTGCCCTTGTAACATATTCCTGGCCTGCTATTTCATCAAAATTCTGTGGACGGTATTTCCTATATAATGTAACATTCATTATTCTCACCTTTATTTTCAAGCTTTTAATAATATTTACAATTATATCATTTTTATCTTTTTTTTTCAATTTTAAAACCACATATATTTACTCGTCGTATAGTCTATATTTTTTTATTTGATTTTCATTATTTTTTTATATATTTGTAATTTGTAAAAAAAAATCAATATTTTTTAAACATATTTAAAATTTTGTTTTTACAGTATTTTCAACTATATTATACAAGTTATTTTTATTTAATAGTAACATTTATTACATGATTTTTTTAATTTTTTATGTTATAATGTAGTATATTTAATTTTAGGAGGATATCATAAATGGATAAAAAGTTGACAAGAGTTAAAGATGGAAAAATGTTCATGGGAGTTTGTTCTGGAATTGCTAAAGCATATGGAAAAGACCCTATGCTTATAAGAGGTTTATTTGTTCTTCTTACTTTTTTTGTAGGTATAGGACCTATAGCTTATTTGATACTTGGATTTACTTTACCTGAAGAAGATTAATATTTTTTAAAACTTTAAAATAAAATTATTTTAATATAAAATCCGAAGTTAACCTTATACATAGATTTTCTCAAAATCAGTATGAAGGCAACTACGGATTTTTATTTTCTCTTTTTTTATTTCTTTCATATCATAAGAAAATGAAAATATCAGATACTTCATTTTAATATTCTTATAAACTTTCAATATTGGACTTATTCTTTACTTTCTGCATTTTATCATCCAGCTGATAACACATCTGAGCACATTCTAAAAGTTCCTGATTAATCTCATCTATATTTTCAGTTATTTTCTTATTATATCTTATTTTATGTTCCAGACTTGCCCAGAAATCCATTGCAATTGTCCTGAACTGAATTTCTGCCTTTACCCATTTTTTCCCACTGGACAGAAATACTGGAATCTCTACCCTAAGATGAAGACTTCTGTAGCCGTTTGGCTTAGGATTTTTAATGTAGTCCTTTCTCATAATAAGCCTTATATCATCTTGTTGGAGCAGATTTCTTTCCAGAAAATAAATATCTTCTGTAAATGAACATATTACTCTTACTCCTGCAATATCCCATATATTTTCTTCCATGCTTTCTAAAGTTATAGGATATCCATATCTTTCCAATTTTTTTATTATCTTATCTACTGACTTCAGTCTTGATTTTATACTTTCAATAGGATTTCTGTCATGACTTATATTAAACTGTGTATCAAGGACTTTGAACTTTGCTTCTATTTCCATAATAGCACATTTATAATCTACTAAAACTGTCTTAAGCGGTAAAATATACTCACTCCATTTATCGTTTAGAACTTCTTCTATTACCTTTTCTTTTAACTCACTTTTTTCTTTCATTATTAGCTCTCCTGTATTTATTATTGTATTATTTCAAGATATCTTTAAAAAATCATAAGAAAAATTCAAGTGAAGTAAAATGAGGCAAATATCAACCTAATAATGCCTCAATTTGTCATACTTAATATAATATACATGCTTAACTTCCCAAAAAATTTTCCAGTATAAATCCTCTACTTATTTCTTTTGCTGACTCAATTTCTGTTTTTCTTCCTCTTTTCTCTTCACCATCTACTGTTACAAAAAAACAGATGTCCTTTGTATCAACCCCATTTTTTTCCAGTTCTTTTCTTAGCCTTTTCAGCGATCTTACAAACATGGGAGAAGTAATATCCTTTACTCCGCCCTTCTCTTCCATCAATATTGCCATTAATTTATAACTTACATCGTCCAGTTCCCTTTTTTTCAGATTTTTTGTAGAATGCCTCCAGTTACTGATATCCCAGTCATAATCTATTTCGGATTTATCAGATTTTCTCTCTTTCTGGTTTACAGTATTGGCAATAAGGTGTATAGAAGCAAAATCCTTATCTGTAACCAAGGCACATCCATACAGATAATCCCTGTCTTTTTCTTCCATTCCTTCCAGTAAATTCAAGAAATCTTTCTTTACTGCTCTTATCACTATTTCTTCTAACAGCATATCTTTCCTCCTTAAAAATATTTTCTATATTATTTCTTTATTTCTGATTTTTTTAAATAATTCAGGAATTTCATTTTTATATTCATCAATTAAAGGAATATCTCTTTTCGATAAGCTGTTTAAGAATTCATTCTTCCCTTTCAAAAGAAGATAATAATCTGTTATCCAGCCAAACAAGAAATATTTCCTATATTTTTTCATTTCTTTTTCATCTAGTTCATTATATCCAAAAAATTCTAAATTTCCCCTGATTTCTTTTTCAATATATTGCTTATATCTTTTTTCATCAATTTTAATCCGACCGATAGAAAAATTTAAAAATTTTCTTTCAGATAAGATTTCTTTAAAATCTATTATATTTATATCTACACAATTAATTTTTA
>CAYYAV010000030.1:0-11207 GCA_964469865.1 uncultured Fusobacteriales bacterium
TCTTTACTTTCTGAAGCAAATCCGTATCCTGCCCTACCTAATACATATAAAGCATCGTTTCCTGCTGCTGTAGTTATCAGGTTGAATTTCCCTAAAAGATATACAGGAACATTTTTCAGTAATCTGACATTAGTGTCTTTATCCTTCAAGCTTCCTGAATTATTTGAGAACTTATATTCTGCTCCTAATCCCCATTCAAACTCACCCTGATTGTCAAAGATATACTCCAATCCTAATGTAGGTCCTTTTTTCAATTTTGTGTCTTCATCAAATCCGTCTCCAAATTTGTATTTTCTACTAAAATCATATCCAGCTTTGAATTGAATTTCAGATGCTACAGCATTTAAAGCCAATAAAGCTGTTCCTAAAATAACTAACTTTTTCATTTTTATCCTCCTAGATATTTCATTTTGTTTTTCTTTAGTCTACCTAACTTTCTTCTAAGATTATACTATACTTATTGAAAAAAATCAATACTTTTTTTTATTTTTTATTAATCCCAACTCACAACACTGACTTCTAAGTCAATATTTACAATATATATAGCCAAAGCTAAAAAATCATTTTTTCTATATATTTATCATTTTATCTATAGATTTTTCCACTTTTCTTAATGTCGCTATCCTGTTATTCCTTACTTTTTCATCTTCTGAATTTATTATGACATTATCAAAATAAGAATTTATGATTTCTGCACTTTCAAGTAATATTTTTATATATTCTGAGAAGTCCCCTGATTCAAGATTTTCAAGTCTATTTCCTAAATTAAATAATGCCTCTTCTTCCTCTTTTTCAAATAATGCTTCTGAAACAGCTACTTTTTCTTCTGCATCCTTAACTATATTTTTTATTCTTTTCAGGAGATTTATGAGTATTCCAAAATTTTCTGTCTTTGAAAGTTCCAATAATACAGAAAGCCTGTTTTTTAATTTTATTAGGTTACTTTCAAGATCTATCTCATATAGGATTAACTCTTTTCCATAACTCTCACTCAGTACATTGGCAACTCTCTGTTTAAAGAGGTCTATTATATCATTCACTACATTCTCAGCCAGGACTTTTTTATCAGCAGAAAAAATCTCATAAGCTTTTTCCACAAGTTCTTTATAATCTATCCGTAATTCTAGTTTCAATGCTACTTGAACTATACCCTGAACAGCACGTCTCAGTGCATAGGGATCCTTAGAGCTGGTAGGTTTCAATCCTACAGCAAAGCATCCTGTAACAGTGTCTATCTTATCAGATATTCCGGCTATGGCACCTTCAACTGTTACAGGAAGCTGATCTCCTTGATATCTAGGCAGGTAATGTTCAAAAATTCCTGTAGATACCTCTTTATCTTCTCCCTGTCTTTCAGCATATATTGATCCCATAAACCCCTGTAGTTTAGTAAATTCTTTTTCAGATATCACGTTTGATACCAGATCAGCCTTTGACAGTTCCACTGTTCTCAGTATATTTTTTCTCTTATTTTCCAGACCTAGTTCCGATATTAGATATTCTGCTATTTTCCTGCTTCTTGAAATTTTATCATAAATAGTTCCCATATCCTTCTGGAAGGTAACTTCTTTCAGTTTATCTATATTATCTGAAAAGTTATGTTTCAGATCTTCATCAAAGAAGAATTTGGCATCTGCAAGTCTTGGCTCTATAACTTTTTCATTACCTTTTTTTACTGTTTCTGAATATTCAGGAGCATTTCTTATCAGAATAAATTTATTTGTCAGTTTCCCATTTCTATCCTTTACCGGAAAATATCTCTGGTGAGTTTCCATAGTAATTGTAGTTATATCTTCAGGCAACAACAAGTAGTCCTCGGAAAACTCTCCTTTTATGGCATAAGGATATTCTACAAGATTTATAACTTCTTCAAGAAGATAATTATTTATTATAGCCTTATCCCCATCATTTTCACAATTTTCCCTTATACTTTTCAATATAGCTTCTTTTCTATCTTCTTTTTTTACTATTACAAAGGCATCTCTTAATCTGGACTCATATTCAGAAGGGGATGACAGTTCTATTTCCTGGGAGGCAAAATATCTCATTCCTTTTGTCCTGTTTCCACCTTTCAATCCCTCAAATTCAAAAGACAGTACTTTATTTCCAAATAAGGTCACAAACCATTTTATGGGTCTTGCAAATCTGAAAGTACGGTCTGCCCATTTCATTGACTTTTCAAATTCCATCTTTCTTACAGCTCTCTCCAGAATATGAGATAAAATTTTTTTCGTTTCTTCTCCTTTTATAAACTTTTCTATAGAAATATATTTACCTTTCTCATTTTCAACAATTTTTATGTCTGACTCTTCCACTCCCTGAGATTTGAGAAATCCTTCTCCGGCCTTTGTTAGCTTTCCGTCCTTATATGCTATTTCTATTGATGGCCCTATACTTTTCCTATCTAGGTCTTCCTGTCTTTCAGCTATATTTTTTACTATAACTGCTATCCTCCTTGGTGTACTGAAAGATTCTATCTCAGAAAATCTTATTCTTTCAGTCTTCAGCTCCTCTTCCATTATTTTTTTTAAATCTTCTTCTGCTTGATTTACATATCTGGAAGGAAGCTCTTCCAATCCTATTTCAAAAAGAAAATCCATTATTTTCTCCTTTCTATTTCTTTTTATTTAGCATATGTCTATATAGTCCTATTTTTTTACTTATCCGTCATTATACAGGGCTTTTAATCCAAAATCCCCTGTATTCTTTTATTATAGTACAGTTTTACTTCTCCGTCAAGTAGGCCTTTTTATATACTTATCCTTCTTCTTATCGATGTTACTGCTCTTTTTATAGTATTTCTTATAGTTTCATAGCTTTATCATCTCCATATTATATTAATAATTAGCAATGATTCCTCCTCACCATTAGAATTATCGAATTTTATTTTCAAATTCAAAATTACTATTAAAAAGTCTTAAGTTCTGTTTTTAAAACATATCTGAATTAAAAATAACAGCATAAAAAGCTGTTATTTTTTCAAAAGTTTACTTTTAATTTTTTCTGAAAAGTCAGATTCCGTTTCTTTCTTCATAAATTTCTTCTCCTTCTATTATCAATAATATCAATAGCCTGTTAATTCTTACTGTTTATTTAACAACGGATATCCCAATCCTTTTCTGACTTCCACAAACTGTTCAGCACATTTTTTTGCAAGATCCCTGACCCTAAGTATATAGGACATCCTCTCTGTTGTACTTATCGCTCCTCTTGCATCAAGATTATTGAAAATATGTGAACATTTCAGCACATAATCATAAGCAGGTAATACCAGTTTATGATCTATACAGTTCAGTGCTTCTTTTTCATACATGTCAAAAAGTTCAAAGCTCATCTTCACATCTGCCACTTCAAAGCTGTACTTGGACATTTCATATTCATACTGAAAACGTCTTTCACCATATTTTACACCTGTTGTCCATTCAAGATCATACACATTGTCCTTATCCTGAAGATAAAGTGCTATCCTTTCCAGTCCATAAGTCAGTTCTACTGGAACTATATCTACTTCCAGACCCCCGACCTGCTGGAAATATGTAAACTGTGTCACTTCCATCCCATCAAGCCAGACTTCCCATCCAAGCCCCCATGCACCTAAAGTAGGGCTTTCCCAGTTATCTTCAACAAACCTTATGTCATGCTCCTTTGGATTAATCCCCAAAGCGACAAGGCTTCCTAAGAACAGTTCCTGTATATTATCAGGAGATGGTTTCATTATAACCTGAAACTGATGATGCTGGTAAACCCTGTTGGGATTTTCTCCATATCTTCCATCCTTAGGTCTTCTAGAAGGCTCTACATAAGCAACATTCCATGGTTCCGGACCTAGAGACATTAAAAATGTATCCGGATTGAATGTTCCTGCTCCTGTTTCCACATCATAAGGATTTCCTATTACACATCCCTGATCTCCCCAATATTTATGGAGAGTCAGTATAATTTCCTGAAATGTCATCTTACTGCTCCTTTCCTTTATCTGATTTTTTTCTGTGCCTGTAGTTTCTTACTGCATAATCAATGGCTATTATATAGATACCGATATGAACATACATGTCAGCTACATTAAATACAAATGACCATATCCCGTTAAAATCTATCATATCTACAACAAAGCCTCTGAATATCCTGTCAGCCATATTTCCTGCAGCTCCTGCTGCAATTACTGAAATTCCTATTTTTGTCCACTTTGTATAATTTTTAAAGTTCTTGTATTCTGTCATTATTACATAGATGATCAGAATTACACTTACTGCTGTAAATACATTTATCTTTCCCTGAAAAAGTCCAAATATCCCGCCATGATTTTCCACATAGGTAAAATGTAAGAAATTTCTGATTACCGGGATAGAATAGCCTATTTCTCCTCCTGATACCTGTACCATAATATATTTAGTAATCTGATCTGCTATAGTGAGAACCACTATTATCAATATGTATAGCATTTTTCTCCTTCATATTTATTAAAATGGATTTATCTCCATTGATTTTCATATTTCCTATTTCAATACAGAAGCACATCTAGGACATACATCAGTGTGAACCGGATGTTTCCCTACCTCTTCATTATATTTCCAGCATCTCTCACATTTTTCTCCGGCCGCCTTCTCTACCCCTATGGAAATTCCTGAAATTTCACTGTTTTCTAGAATTTCTTCTGTAAATTTGACTTGAGATACTATAAATAAATCTGCTGCTTCCCCCTCTTCATAACCTTTCAGGAAGTCATATTCTTCATTATTTATATTTAAAAGGATCCTTGCATCAAGTGAATGTCCTATAAGTCCATCCTGTCTTTCTGATTCGAGCTTTCTATTTACTTCTTTTCTCAGATTGTATATTTTCTTCCACTTACTATTCAGCTCTTCATCCCTGTATTCAGGATTAGCTTCTATCCATGAAGATAGATGTACACTTTCTTCAGACTTTAATGCTTCAGGAATTCTCTCCCATATTTCATCAGCGGTAAAGGAAAGTACAGGTGAAATCACTCTTACAAGTACTTTCAATATCTCTGTCAGTACTGTCTGGGCACTTCTCCTTTCCAGTGAATTCTTATCCTCACAGTAAAGTCTGTCTTTTATTATATCAAGATAGAAAGAAGACATCTCTACAGAACAGAAATATGTAATTTCCTGAAATAAGCTGTAAAATTCATATCTGTCATAAAATTTTGTAGTTTTTTCCTTAAGTTCTTCCAGCTTATGCAAAGCCCATCTGTCTATTTCTATCATATCACTATATTTTACCTTATCATAGTCATAATTAAATTCATTCAGATTTCCCATTAAGAATCTAGCTGTATTTCTTATCCTCCTATATGAATCTGACATCTGCTGAAGTATATTTTCAGAGATTCTGACATCTTCCCTGTAGTCAACGGAAGAAACCCATAATCTTAAGATATCTGCTCCGTATTTTTCTATAATATCTTTAGGAACTATAGTATTACCTAAAGATTTAGACATCTTTCTTCCTTGACCGTCCATGACAAAACCATGAGTAAGAACCCTTTTATAAGGAGCATCTTTTGTACTTGCTATTGATGTCAGGAGTGAGGACTGGAACCACCCTCTATGCTGATCGCTTCCTTCGAGATACAGGTCTGCGGGTCTCGGCAATCCTCTAGGAATAAGAACACTTCTATGGGATGCTCCCGAATCAAACCAGACATCCATTATACTTCTTTCCTTCCTTAGCTTAGTTCCTTTTAAATTGAATTTTTCAAGCAGTTCTTCACCGATAATTTCTTCGGCTTCGTATTTCCACCAGATATCTGTCCCTTCTTTTTTCACAAGTTCAATTACTTTGTCCATAATCTCCGGTTCATAAATTACTTCATTAGTTTCTGAATTATAGAATAGAGGTATAGGAACTCCCCATACTCTCTGTCTTGAAATTGTCCAGTCCGGTCTTGTTTCAAGCATTGCATTTATCCTGTTTTTTCCCCATTCAGGTACAAATTCTACGTTTTTAAGGGCTTCCAGTGCATTTCCCCTGACATCACTTTCATCAACATTTATAAACCACTGTTCAGTTGCCCTGTAGATTACAGGTTTCTTACTTCTCCAATCATGAGGATAAGAATGTATAAATTTACTATGGTGTAATAAATGCTCACTTTCAGCCAGATCTTCTATAATTATCTTATTCCCCTTCGCATAGAACATTCCATCATATTTCCCGGCTTCCTTAGTAAAGTGTCCCTTATCGTCAACCGGAGATAATACTCCCAGTCCATACTTTCTTGAGTAGTTATAGTCGTCTACTCCATGTCCAGGTGCTGTATGTACTGCTCCTGTCCCAGCATCAGCAGTTACATAGTCTCCAAGCATTACTAGTCCATCTCTGTCCACAAATGGATGCCTGTAATGGGTATTTTCCAGTACAGATCCTTTAAATTCGGATATAAGTTCATAAGAAAGATTAATAACATTAAAAACTGTCTCTGCCAATTCTTTAGCTATTATCAGGTTCCCTTTTTCAGTCCTATACAGTCCATAGTCAAATTCAGGATGAAGGAATACACCCAGGTTTGCAGGTAATGTCCACGGAGTCGTTGTCCAGATTACAATACCTGCTTCATCCACACCAAGCTTATTCGTCAAATCATCCAGCCCTTCAAACTTTACATAGATTGAATGGGATTCCACATCTTTATACTCTATTTCAGCTTCTGCCAAAGCTGTCTCTGTTGTAGGAGACCAGTATACCGGCTTTAATCCTTTATATATATAGCCATTTTCATATATTTCCTTAAATACCTTCAGCTGTTCTGCTTCGTATTCAGGTTTCAGTGTAATATAGGGATCTTCCCAATTTCCAAGAATACCCAGCCTTATAAATTCAGATTTTTGCTTTTCTACCCATTTAAGGGCATATTTCTTACATTCCTGTCGTACCTGCAGGGGAGTCATATTTTTTGCTTTTTCCCCTAACTCCTCCATAATCTTCCATTCAATGGGAAGACCATGTGTGTCCCATCCGGGAATATACGGAGCATTATATCCTCTGAGCCTCTTATATTTCAGTATAATATCTTTTAATACTTTATTTAATGCATGTCCTGTATGGATATCACCATTGGCATAAGGTGGACCATCATGCAATACAAAAAATTTATTTCCCTCTCTTAATGATTTTTCATAGACTCTACCTTTATTCCAGTCCCTTACAGTCAAAGGTTCCTTCTGAGCCAGGTTAGCTTTCATCTTAAAGCTGGTTTTAGGCAGATTCAGTGTCCCGGCATAGTCAACTTTTTCTACATTTTCCTTTTCTGACATTTTTCCTCCTATTTGAATTTCTATCTCTTCAGTTTTCAATTTTATTTTTTACACTACCATACTTCCGGCAAATACTAATATTCCCAATATAAGCGCATATCCCAAGGCATACTTCAATGTTGTCCTCAACATATCTCCTTCTTTACCTATTAGTCCAACTGTTGAAGCAGCTATTGCTATATTTTGAGGTGAAATCATTTTACCTCCTGTTGCTCCTGCTGTATTTGATGCTATGAACAATGATTTTAGGAGTTCATTTCCGGCTTTCAGCCCTTCTGCTACATTATTCTGTAATGCTCCAAACAGTAAATTTGATGAAAGGTCACTTCCTGTAACAAAAGTTCCCACTGTTCCCAGAAATGGTGAAATCAGGGGGAAGTTTCCTCCCATTATTTGAACAAATCCATCAGCTATGCTATTTATCATTCCGCTATGCTTCATAACCGTTGATAGTGCAACTATTCCCATTATCACCGTTATAGAAGACAGTTTATGTTTTACCGTATCTGCAAATACCGATGTCATTTCCTTTACTGATGCTTTCTGAAAGAATCCTGCCAGTATAGTAGCAGCAATTATAGGTACTCCCGGAGCCAATATCCATTTAAAAGTTACATTGGCTTTAGACAGATCCCCATTGATATCATTAAACCAGTGTGCATTTCCAAAAGTAAAATTGAACTTCGTGCTTGTATGCTCAAGCAGTTCGTGTATAGGTGCTACTACCGGGCTTGTCCCTACAATCAGTATAATCATAAATATATATGGCAGCCAGGCCAGAAGTGCTTCTTTTATTTTTACGGTTTCTATATTTCCAGTATTTTCTTCCTTGATAAACTTTTTTATTGCCACTATCATTAATATCATTGCTACTAGGCTAGATAATATCGTTACTAGTTCTGCCCCTGTAAACCATGCTATTATCGGTTGTAATGAATAACCGATTATAGAAGCTGCCATTACAGGAAGTATGCCTCCTCCAAAAGCTCCATTTTTATTATCCTTTATTTCATTATTTGCTAATTTTACTAGGATAAATGGAATTATAAACATAATAGGCCATAATAGTAGTGATGTGAATAGTGCAACTATATTTACTGATAATCCAAGCTGACCTGCTATAGTCGTGACAGGCAGTCCTACGGTACCAAATGCAGTAGGGGTGGTATTGGCAATAAGGCATATGACAGCTGCATTTAAAGGATTAAATCCAAGTGACACCATTATCGCTGCAGGTATTGCAACTGCTGTACCATAACCAGCAACTCCTTCTATAAATCCTCCAAACCCCCATGCCAGCAATAATGCCTGAGCCCTCTTATCAGAAGTTATATTCCCCAGCATTTTCTTTATTACATTTATTTCTCCTGTCTTTACTGACAGTTCATAAGCAAATATTGCCGCTATTACTACTATTCCTATAGGCATCCATGCTACTGCCGCTCCTTCCAGTACTGAACCTATTATTCCTCCTATCGGCATTCTCCATTCAGAGACAGCTAACGAAAGGACTATAGCTACTCCCAAGCTTGTATAGGCACTTAGCATAGTCGAACATTTCAAGACTGCCAGCATAACTAAAAATAAAATTATTGGTATCAACCCGATTAAAAACAAACTCATTTTCTTTACCTTCTTTCATCTTTTCTCTTTTCTATTTTTGATTTATTACTAAATCCCTTTCCTGGTAAGCCCTACCCTTCCTCTTTCCTTATCAAGGGAAAGAATCCTTACTTTTATTATCTGTCCAACTGACAGTACTTTTGTAGGATCTGATACAAATTTATCAGATATCTGGGATATATGAATCAATGCGTCGTTTTTAAGTCCTATATCTACAAATACTCCAAATTTTGCAACATTTCTTACAGTTCCTTCCAGAATCATCCCTTCAGATAAATCGTCCATATTCAGTATATCTGATCTTAATAACGGCTTTTCAAACTCGTCTCTCGGATCTCTTCTATCTTTTAACAGAGCCTCATAGACATCCCTTGCTGTCTGAGGTCCAAAATCATTTTCCTTTATTATTTTATCAAGATTTAAAATTTTCAGTTTTTGTCTGACTTCATCAAGCTTATCCTTCAAGTCTTCAACTTTGCATCCCGATTCTTTCAATATAGTCTCTGCAATATGGTATGATTCAGGGTGGATTATAGTGTTATCCAAAGGATTCTTGCTGTCTGGTACTACTATAAAACCTGCCATCTGTTCAAAGGCTTTATCCCCAAGTCCTTTTACCTTTTTCAGCTGCTTCCTGTCCTTAAAGTCCCCATTTTCATGTCTATAGTCTACTAGATTCTTAGCCACATTTTTCTTTATCCCTGAAACAAAACTTAGTAATGCCCACGAAGCAGTATTAATATTAACTCCCACACTATTAACTACATGTTCTATCGTTTGTTCAAGGGTTTCATTCAGTTTTTTCTGATTTACGTCATGCTGATACATCCCGACTCCAATTGACTTAGGATCTATCTTTACCAGTTCCGCCATTGGATCCTGTACCCTTCTTGCTATCGATATTGCACCCCTTGCAGTTACATCAAGTTCAGGAAATTCTTCAATAGCAAGTTTTGAAGCTGAGTATACTGAAGCTCCGGCTTCACTTACTATAAGGTATGACACTGTCCTTGACGCCTCTTTTATTATTTTTGCTATAAAGCTTTCCGTTTCCCTCGAAGCAGTTCCATTACCTATAGCTATGATATCAACACTATATTTACTTATATAATCCAGTACTTTTTTCTTTGCTTCATCCAGTTGCCTCTGACTATGCATCCCTTCAACCAGGTAGAGGACATCATTTGTTTCATAAAATCCATCCTTATTTATTATTACAAGTTTACATCCTGTCCTGTATCCCGGATCCAGTCCCATTAATGTCTTTTTACTCAGCGGTGGTTGTAGGAGCAGCTTTTCCAGATTTTCTGAAAAAATATTGATAGCTTCTTCTTCAGCTTTTTCAGTATACATATTTCTGACTTCATTCTTTATTGAAGGATATAGAAGCCTGTCCAGTGAATCTTTTATAATAGTTTTGTAAAATTCTGTAAGATTCTTATTCCCGAATATCTTCATGATAAAGTTCACAATGTATTCTTCTGTCCTTTCATCAATTTCAATATCAACTTTCAGTATCTTCTCCTTTTCTCCTCTATTTAATGCCAGTATCCTGTTTGATGCAGCTTTCTCTATCTGTTCAGAATATTCATAATAATCCTGATATACCCCTTTTACATCCTCATTCTTATTCTTTTCAATAACTCTTGAAGTCAATATTCCAAACTTTGAAATCCTTTCCCTTAAGAATTCCCTCACCTTCACATCTTCTGAAAGATTCTGGGCAATAATGAGATGAACTCCCTCAACTGCCGCCTCGACTGTCTCCACTTCTTCTGTTATGTATTTTACTGCCTCTGCTTTCAAACTTTCCAATGTTGTGCCAGGTAATAGTGCAAATATTGACAACGGCTCCAGTCCCTGTTCTTTAGCAATATCTGCCTTCGTCTTCTTCTTTTTCCTATATGGAAGGTATAGATCTTCCACTTCCTGCAGTTTCACAGCATTCAATATGTCTTCCTGCAATTCTTCAGTTAATTTTCCCTGTTCCTCAATTAATCTGAGAACTTCTTCTTTTCTCTTCTCCAGATTTCTATAATAGGTAACTTTTTCTATTACATCCCTTATCTGCTCTTCATCTAAGTTCCCCGTAACCTCTTTCCTGTAACGGGCTATAAAAGGTACAGTAGCCCCTTCATCAAAAAGTTTTATAGTATTCTCAATCTGCAGTATCCTCAAATTCATTTCCTTTGCCACATTGCTTAAAATATCCAAAACTAAATCCTCCATTACTTTTCCTTATGGCTTTTTATTTCCGTATTTAATATTTTATCACAATTTGGATAAAATAAAAAGTATAAAATA
>CAYYAV010000031.1:0-11207 GCA_964469865.1 uncultured Fusobacteriales bacterium
AATATAGTCTCCATCTCAAGTTTCAGGAGCTTATTCTGAAGCTGTTCTTTTTCTTTATATGCTTCCTTTGCCTCTGATATATATTTTTTCAATATTTCCACTACATTATTTTCATCTGTTTTCAGTAATGTAAAGATAATGGAAAACTTTTCTTCCAGGCTATTTACATATTCCAGGCTCTTATGTCCTGTTGTGGCGACTATCCTTCTCACCCCTGAAGATATTCCGCTTTCAGACTCAATATTAAACAGTCCTATTTCTCCTGTAGATTCTACATGTGTTCCCCCACACAGTTCTATAGAAAATCCCGGAATTTCTACAACTCTTACTATATCTCCGTATTTATCTGAAAATAGTGCCATCGCTCCCCTATCTTTTGCCGTCTGTATATTTTCATACCCTATTATCACCGGTATATTTGCCAGTATTATATCATTTACTTCTTCTTCTATTTCATCCAGGACTTCTCTTGAGATTGATTCAAAATGTGAAAAATCAAATCTCAGTTTTTCACTATCGACTAGAGATCCTGACTGTTCTACATGAGTTCCGAGCTTTTCTCTCAACACCTTATGAAGTATATGTGTTGCCGTGTGGTTTCTCTGAATGTCCTTCCTGTTTTCAACATCTACATACAGTTCTACAGGAGCTCCTGCTGAAGGTACTATGCCCCTCACTACTTCAACCTGATGGACAAATACATCCTTCTTCTTTGCAACGCCTGTTACCTTCCCCTCAAATTCTCCGACAATAACTACACCTGTATCTGATACCTGCCCTCCTGATTCAGCATAAAAAGGAGTTTTATCAAATATCATTTCATATCCTGCTATCCCTTCGCTCTTGGCAAGATGTAGAATCCTTGCATTTTCTTCATAGCTCTGATATCCGGTAAATTCCGTCTTTCCATATTTTTCAAAGAATTCATCTATAAATTCATCTTTTATCATATCCGAAACAGTTACCCTGCTGTTTTTTGATCTTTGGACCTGCTCTTCCAGCTTTTTTTCAAACTCTTCTTCAGAAGCTTCAAATCCTTGATGTTCCAGCATCAGCTTTGTAAGTTCGAAAGGCAGTCCGAATGTATCATATAACTTAAATGTCACATCAGAAGACAGTTTCCTGTTTCCGGTCCCTTCTAATTTTTCTATCTCATCAGACAACATTTCAATACCGTTCTTTAGTGTAATGGAAAATCTTTCTTCTTCCAGCCTTATAACCTTTTCAATATATTCCTTTTTTTCTTCCAGTTCAGGATAGGCTTCCTTCATATTATTTATGACATAGGAAGCTAATCTGTAAAGGAATATGTCTTCTTTTTCAAAGACTTTCCCTTTTGCCGAGCTCCCTGCACCAAAAGCCCTTCTTATTATTTTTCTTAGTATATAGCCTCTTCCTTCATTAGACGGTAAGACTCCGTCACCTATAAGGAACACAGTTGCCCTTATATGATCGGCTATTATTTTTATCGTTTCATCAAACTCTTCCTTTTTTATTTCTAGGACTTCTTCTATACCTTTTATTATCGGCATAAAAAGATCTGTCTCAAAGTTACTTTCCTTTTCCTGAACAACTGAAGCAACTCTTTCGAGTCCTGCCCCGGTATCTATATTTTTTTCAGGAAGAGGTACAAGTGTCCCGTCTTCCATCCTATTCCATTCAGTAAATACAAGGTTCCATATCTCAAGAAACCTGTCTCCCTCATCTCCGGGCTTTCTATCAGCTTCTTCATTATTCTTTCCCATTCTACAGGTATCATAATAAATCTCACTACATGGACCACATGAGCCTACAGGTCCTGCAGCCCACCAGTTATCATCTTCTCCTAGCCTTACAATCCTTTCTTCTGGAACTCCTATATGTTTATTCCATATTTCATAAGCTTCATCATCAGTTTCAAATACAGAAACCCATAATCTTTCTTCTTCCAGTTTCAATACTTTAGTTATGTATTCCCAGGACCACTCTATAGCTTCTTTTTTAAAATAATCTCCAAATGAGAAATTTCCCAGCATTTCAAAGAATGTATGGTGTCTAGGTGTTCTTCCAACATTTTCAAGATCATTTGTCCTGATACACTTCTGATAAGTTGTTATTCTTTTAAAAGGTGCTTCCTTTTCCCCTAAGAAAAAGGGTTTAAAAGGAACCATTCCTGCTACTGTTAACAGCAGGCTCTTATCATCAGGAATCAGTGATGCACTTTCAAAGTGTTTATGCTCCTTTGATTTGAAAAAATCAATAAAACTTTTTCTTAACTCATTTCCTGTCATTTTTTCATTTCTCCTTTTTTATGTTAAATTAAATATTTATTTTCTAATCAAGCTTAAAGTTATCTCCAAGATAAACTTTTCTTGCTGTCTCATTATTTGCAATTTCTTCTCCAGTTCCTGAAATCAGAATATTCCCCTCAGCCATTATATAGGCTCTTTCTGTTATTCTGAGAGTTTCACGGACATTATGATCTGTTATAAGTATTCCAAGTCCCCTTTCCTTAAGCTGGATTATAATGTTCTGAATATCTTCCACTGCTATAGGATCAACTCCTGCAAACGGCTCATCCAGTAGAATGAAGTCCGGATTAGTAGATATTGTCCTGGCTATTTCTACTCTTCTCCTTTCCCCTCCTGAAAGAGAGTATCCCAAGCTTTTAGCTACATGGGTCAACTTGAATTCTTCTATCAGGCTGCCCATTGTCTGCATCCTTTCTTTCTTAGGAATCCCTCTCATTTCCAGAACTGAAACTATATTTTCTTCCACAGTGAGATTCCGAAAGACAGAAGCTTCCTGAGGCAGATATCCCAGTCCAAGACGTGCCCTCTTATACATAGGGAAATTTGTTATATCTTCTCCATTATAGGTGACTCTTCCACGATTTGGTTTTACAATACCTGTTATCATATAGAAAGTTGTTGTCTTCCCTGCTCCATTAGGTCCCAGAAGCCCGACGACTTCACCTTTTTCCATACCCAGGCTTACATTTTTAACTACTTCCCTATTTTTATATATTTTCTGCAATCCATCAGCTTCAATGCTTATTCTCCTGCTATTCATTATAGTTATTTCTCCTAATAAAATATTTTTACTCCCTATTATCCTAAAACTGTTTCCTATATTCCGTATTATTATATTTCAGTACAGCCACATTTCCGTTCCATGTTACAGGTATGTCAATTATCCCTTTATTGACATTTACCTTCACATTTGATGGATACCCCTCTGATATGGAAATATTCTTTGCAGCCCTTTCCAGCATTTCCTGAACTGTTTCCACCGGAACAACTAGACTGAAAATTCTTTCTGCAGAATCATATCCTGAATGTCCTACAGCTTTTAACTGTACATTCTTACTTTCGCCGCCGTAGAACTGTTTATTTATCTTTCCGCTTACAGGTAGAAGCCTTGAATTAGATGTTTCCCATTTTATTGTTACAGGAACTCCGTTAGAAGCAGTTGCACTTTTAGGAAGGAGTATTTCTCCACGGGTGTTTATTTCTGACTGAGATATTTTAATATTATTCAGGACTTCATTTATTCCTGCTACTGCCTTAGGATCTGATTTTCCCTGGGTAGAATTTCCATTCTGCACCTGATACTGCATCTTAATATTTCCACTACTTTCGAGTACTTTCTTATTAATATCATACACGGCACTGTTAGATGATACTCTTGTCTTTCCCTGATAAGTAGTTACATTTCCCGTCAGATTGACTTTCTTGTCTTTTATATTGACCACTGCCTTATCCGCGCTTGTATTTATATTTGAGAATTGAGGCTGCTTACTTACTATTTTCACGTTATTCTGTGCTGTTCCTATTTCTGTATTCAGATTTAGATACAGGAAATTGGAAGTCATCTGTGTATCGTTCCTGAAATCAATTATGACTTTATCTCTAGCAAGTACAAGATTCTTAGATGTATCTATCTCATTATACTGTGAATCAAGGTTGACTTCCTTATAGACCATATGGACATTTTCCTTTATTTCACTCCTTGTAATACTCATATCATTGTTATTATGGGAAACAAAATAAACCTTTGCTGTATTTCCGATAAAATGCACCGCTTCGGAATCCACAAGTTTTGTAGGGTTATTTATAAAATCCTTTACATTTCCCCTTATCTTACCTTTTACATTTCCATCAAACCTGAATTCCTTCTTTTCAAAGCTTCCTTCTCCTGTATTGGAAGTTATCCTGTCTCCCTGTACACTTGTCATGACCATCTTATTGGCAAATATATCTTTGACTATGGTATTCATTCTTCCGCTGTCCCCACTTACAGTAAAATTCTGTTTTGTTACTGAAAAATTACTATTTAATGTGGCATCTCCCGTTTTAAAGAGATAGACGAGACCTGTCCCATTCATTTTATAATCGTCATAGTTCATAGTGTAATACCGGTCCGTTGTAAGTATCTCATCCTTTAAGTTATAATTTCCTGACTGGAAAGTCCCTGTAGACCCTTTTGGCCTGTAGTTAAATGTACCGTTTCCATCTGCATCTGCATTCTGTCTTATTTCATCATAGAATACATGATTAGCAGTTACCCTTAAGTCTTTTCCATCATAGATTACATTTCCTGTAGCATCTACCTGCTTCTTCTGTATATAGTAAACTCCTCTGTTAGCAGAAATATTGCTTTTTTCATCTTTATACTTTACATTTCCTTCAGCTTCTGCTATCTGGGTCTTATCATTATATTTTATTTTATCTGATGTTAGTTCTCTAGGGGGAGCCTTATAGACTACATTCCCTGTACCTGTTATCTCCTCAAATACTACAGTTGTCTCAATCCTGTCAGCCTCCATTTCAGACTTATCAGTATTATTCACAATTCTGGTCCTTGTATTGGAGATAATCCTATCCCCTTCCTTCTTATACTCGACCTGTTCAGTAAACATTTCCCATTTACCGTCCTTAGTCCTTCCGACTACCTCTTTATGCATCACAATGTCTGAAGTCTTTGTATTCACTTCTGCTTCTTTTGCCGCTATCAGCATATTTTTTTTCAGGAGATCTACAGTAACTCCCTTAAACTTTATTATTTCATCGTTATTAGAACCTATCTGTTCATCAGCATATATTATTGCGTCATCCTTTAACTTATAGACGACATTTTTTGCCTTCATCTCTTTCTTCATCTGCTCTACAGGGGATTCCACCTTCTTAAAGAATATTGTATAAAGAAAATATCCCAATATTATCAATAATGCTCCATATAATATTTTTTTCCACATTATTTCTTCTCCTCTAACTTAGATTTTATTTCAGATAAAAACGCTAAAGCTTCCATAGGAGTCATATTATTTACATCTTTATTTTCAATGTCGTATATTATCTCATCTATTTTTTCATTTTTCATATTTTTTATTGATTCACAGTCAATATCTTCGTATTCTTCTTCTATTTCAGAAATCTGTCCGAATAATGAAAGCTGCTGAACATTTATTGTCTTATCTATCAATTCTTTTCTCTGTTCCAGTTTATGAAGTATTTTTCTGCTTTCTTTCAGTATTTCCTTAGGCAGCCCGGCAAGCTTTGCAACTTCTATTCCGTATGACTTATCAGCTCCACCTTTGACTATATTCCGCAGAAAAATTACCTTTCCTGCCTTTTCATCTACTTCTATCCTATAATTGACAAGATTTTCAAATTTATTTTCCAAATCGGTGAGTTCATGATAATGAGTGGCGAATATTGTCTTAGCCTTTACTTTCTCATATATATACTTAGAAATTGCCGTAGCTATGGAAACTCCGTCAAATGTTGAAGTTCCCCTTCCTACTTCATCAAGAATGATGAGGCTCCGCTCTGTAGCATTATTTAATATATTTGATGTTTCACTCATTTCAATCATAAATGTACTTTGTCCCGTCAATATATCATCAGAAGCTCCTATTCTTGTCAGATATTTATCTATAATGGAAAGCCTTGCCTCTTTAGCCGGGACAAAAGAACCCATCTGAGCCATTATCGATATAAGGGCTATCTGCTTCATATAAGTGGACTTTCCTGCCATATTAGGTCCTGTAAGCACTATAAACCTTTCCTTATCTGACAGTTCAGTATTATTAGAAACAAAGTCTGTTCTTCCTATTAACTTTTCTACAACCGGATGTCTCCCTTCAACTATCTTCATAGAAAAATCATTATTAATTTCAGGCTTTACGTAGTCATTTTCCACTGCTACTGTGGCAAAGGAAACCATGACATCCAAGTAGGCAAGCTTTTCTGCCAGTCTTGTCAATATGACTTTATTTTCTTTTATTTTTTGGCTTATCTCCTTAAATAAATGATATTCCATTTCCTCTATCTTTGCCCTAGAATTTATTATTGTATCTTCATATTCCTTCAACTCGGGCGTTATAAACCTCTCTGCATTAGATAAAGTCTGCTTTCTTATATAGTGTCCAGGAACAGAGTCCAGGTTTGATTTAGTAATTTCTATAAAATATCCAAAGACTTTATTATATTTTATCTTCATATTTTTTATTCCTGTTGCTTCTTTTTCCCTTTTTTCTATTTCTAGCAGAAAATCCTTTCCGGAATTCATTATATTACGGATTTTATCAAGTTCTTCGTTATAACCTGACTTTATCATTCCCCCCTCTCGTACAGAAAAAGGAGCATCATCTCTGATACTTTCTTCTATGTGCCTGTAGACATCTAGTAATATCTGTGGTTCTATCCCCCTGAAAAAATCAGTTCCTTTCAAGATATGCATTAGTTCTATGGAAGATTTTACAGTATTTTTAAGTGATATGAGATCTTTCCCGTTTTCATTTCCAAAAATTATCTTTCCTATAAGCCTTTCCAGATCATAGATATTTTCCATCTTTTCTTTCATATCTTCACGAACCAGTACATTATCTATAAAATATTGTACATTCTCCTGTCTTTCTGATATTTCATCTACATCCAGAAGCGGGCTGTTTATAAATCTTTTCAGAAGCCTTGTTCCCATAGAAGTCCTGCATTTGTCCATAACCCATAACAGAGAACCATAGACTGTTTTTTCTCTCTGATTTTTAGTCAATTCTAAGTTTTTCCTTGTAATGGAATTTATTTCGGCAAAATTCGAAATATTAAGAAATTCTATCTTTTCTACAGTAAGATCTCCTTCCACCTGCATTGTTACTGCATAGTCAAGGACCATAGCAGCTGCTTCTATAAGTGCTTTCTTATTATTTATTCCATAACTTTCAAGGGATACCACTCCGAAATATTCCATTAACATCTTTTCAGATTCCCTTACTTTCTGGACTAAAGTTACCGTAGATTCATTTCTTTGTATAAAGTCGTCAATTCTGTCCTTCATACTTTCATAAAAAGAAGGATTTACAAGTATTTCCTTAGGTTCAATCTTATTCAGCTCATTAAAGAGCTTCAAATATTCCGTATCCCCTTCTACTTCCGATACTTTAAATTCTCCTGTAGTAATGTCTATATAGGCTATTCCTATTGCATTTTCTACAACTCTTATACTCATCAGGTAGTTATTACTTTTAGAATCTAGAGTCTCAATATCCATTACTGTTCCCGGTGTTATTATTTTTATGACTTCCCTTTTGACAATTCCTTTTGCTTCTTTTGGATCTTCCGTCTGCTCACAGATGGCTACCTTATATCCTCTAGATATCAGTTTTGCTATATAGGGATTGGCTGTATGATATGGAACTCCCGCTAAAGGTACTTCCTGTCCTTTTTCCTTATTTCTTGATGTCAGGGTCAATCCCAGTTCTTTTGAGGCTTTTACTGCATCTTCAAAGAACATTTCATAGAAGTCCCCCAGTCTGAAAAACAATATGGAATCCCTGTACTGGGATTTTATCTCCTTGTATTGTTTCATAAGTGGTGTTTCTGCCATTATTTATACCTCTGTTTCCAATTCTTTATTCCACTATATCTGTTTATTTATTCTAAATCTTAATTTTACTGAAATTTATGTATAGTTTTACAGATTAGTATAGCATAAATCAACGGTTTTTTCAATTATATAATACTTTGGAATTAATTATTTTGTTCATCTGTCAGACATCTGTCATAAGAAGAACAAGAATAAACAGAAAAAGGAATCTGATACTTGTCCTGTTGCTTTGTTACTGTTCATTTTTTATCTTCAATCCCCTATATCTGTTTATTGTACCTATAAATTCTTCTTTTCTGGGCAGGGAATAGTTCCCGGGATGACCTGTATAGGATGCCACTGCATCCAGCCCCTCTTTCCTTATAAATTCATATAGCCTGTCTACTGAATCCTTTATACTTGTCCTTTCGTCCAGAAAATTATCCTTGAAATATTCAATCATGACGGCAATTCCGTTAGACTGGTAGCCATCTAGCAGCTGTTCCAGATATGAGATGTCAATATTTTCCTTCCCATATTGGATTACATTCTTCCCTCTAGCTTTTATCCTTCCTTCCTTTCCTGACAGACTAAAACTTTTCTTTAAAATGACCCTCTCTGTTATTTCACCAAATCCTTCATAGGCTTCATTTATATCCACCTTCTCCAGAAAAGCTATTTCCTTTGCTTTCCCTGTAACATCCTTAGGTACATACTCATCCATCATTATTACATTATCAGCTGCTCCAAAATAATCTCCTGAACCTCCCACTATCAGTATTGTAGAAACTCCCATTTCCTTGTAAAGCTTCTCCACCTTGTCAGAAAACGGAGTTATCGGTTCCTTTTCCTTTACAATCAGTTTTTTCATCCTGCTGTCCCTTATCATAAAGTTCGTAGCTGATGTATCCTCATCAATGAGAAGTAGGGATGTTCCCATTTCAAGGCTTTCAGATACATTTGCAGCCTGTGAAGTGCTTCCGCTGGCATTTTCTGTGGAAAACTTCTCTGTATTTTTATTCTGGGGCAGATTGTTAATAAAAGGGCTTATATTTACCTTTTCTATGTTTCTTCCATCTTCTGCCCTTATTTTTACGGCACTGCTGTCTGTTATTACATATTCCCTTCCGTCCCCTTCAATATGATTGTAGACTCCCAGTTCAAGTGCATTAAGCAATGTCGATTTTCCATGGTATCCACCGCCTACCACCAGGGTTATACCTTTTCCGATTCCCATTCCTGTTATTTCTTTTCCATCAGGAAGATTTAAAGTAACCTGAAATTTTTCAGGACTCATAAAAGGTATCCCCTTATTAAGAGGTTTTACTGAAATTCCGCTTTCCCTTGGAAGAATTGCCCCATTCCCTATAAATGCCACAAGTTCTCTTTTTTTTAGTTCTTCCCTTATGTATTCCTGTTCCATATACAGGCTTATCTGTTTTTCCAGTCCTCTTTTATCAATATTTTCATATAGAAATACACTTTCCATTATTTCCGGCAATGTTACTTCAAACAGCCTGGAAGCTTCTCTCCCTAAAATCCTTCTGCCTGCTGCCGGAAGCTCTGCCTCAAACCTTGCTTCTATTTCATTTTTACTTATAATTACAGATGTCCTTTCAATAACTTCCTGACCGCACTTATCAATATTTATCACATTCCTATTATTTCCCATGGTTCTTATCTTACTATAGAAAGCCCTTGTCAGAAAATCTGAAGCAGCTATTTTCTTTTCCCTTGAATCAATAAGATTTTCAGGTATTCCTGCTGTCTTCCTGTCAATTATTATTCTCATTTTCGAAGGTGGTGCATAAGGATCTGCCTGTATTTTATCTATCTTCAATATAAATCTATGATATTTATATACTCCCTTCAAGCTCTTATATAGCCCGTAGCTTTTCCCGTCCATTGAAAGAAGTGCTTTTATAGGTTCCCTGTCTGTCTTCATCTATCCTTTTCCTTTCTTTTGTCATTTATATTTTCTAATTTTTATGTTATTATAGATTATAATATATATTAGGAGGAATGACAAGACAGATAATCTGTCCTGATGAAAATATCTGGAAACTGGAAGACTGATTTTCAGTAAAAAATAGTTCATAAAATTGTATTAAAGGAATGGTTTAAAAATTTTCTCATAAAAAAATGAATTATCTACATGGATAATTCATTTTTATTTCTATACTCTCCTAAAACTATAAATCTTCTATTTATTCTTAAATTTCAAGCTTTACCCTCTCTATCTTTGCACCGACAGCATTCAGCTTCTGCTCCAGTTTATCATATCCTCTGTCTATATGATAAACCCTGTTCAGAACAGTCTCACCGTCAGCTGCTAATGCAGCAAGTACCAAAGCTGCTCCTGCCCTAAGATCGGAAGCCATGACTTCTGCTCCTGTTAACGGAAGTCCCCCATTTATCTGTGCTACACCATGTCTTATAGTAATATCTGCTCCCATTCTATTAAACTCAGGAACATGCATAAACCTGTTTTCAAAAACCGTCTCTTCCATTGAACTGGAACCATTTACCAGAGTCTGAAGCAACATCATTTGTGGCTGCATATCTGTAGGAAATCCTGGATGGGGCATTGTTACTATTTTAGATGGCTTTAAATTTTTCAAATCACCGTTTACTGCTAATATATTTCCCTCTTTTTCAAATTTTACTCCCATTGCTTCGAGTTCAGATTTAAATACACCCAGATCTTCCAGATTGGCATTTTCAATCTTCAAATCCCATTCGGTAATAAGCGAAGCTATAATATAAGTTCCTGCTTCTATCCTGTCTGACATTATGGAATATTCCACAGCATATAGCTCCTCTACACCTTCTATTTCAATATTCGGAGTTCCAAGTCCTGTTATTTTAGCCCCCATTTTTATGAGAAAATTTCCTAAATCAACTATTTCAGGCTCTCTGGCGGCATTAGATATTATTGTCCTGCCAGGAACCTTGACAGCTGCCATCATTAAATTCTGAGTGGCACCTACACTTGGAAATGCCAAAGGTATTTCAGCACCTTTCAGCTTGTCCGATTTTGCATGGACATATCCATGAACTCTTGTAATTTCAGCACCTAAAGCTTCAAATCCTTTTATATGCAAATCCACGGGTCTTGATCCTATTGCACATCCCCCCGGGAGTGACACTACTGATTCCTCCAGATTGGCAATCATAGGTCCCATTACAAGAAAGGATGCCCTCATTTGCTTTACTATTTCATAACTTGCTTCATTTCTTTTAAATCCGTTATTTTTTATCTTATATGTTGTATCATCCAGTTTTTCAGTTTCCATACCCAGATCTTCCAGAAGTTTCATCAGAACCCTTATGTCTCTTAAATTTGGCACATTTTTCAGTAT
>CAYYAV010000032.1:0-11130 GCA_964469865.1 uncultured Fusobacteriales bacterium
TTTTGATAAGATAAAAGAAGGATTTAAGGACAATGAAGGATATTGGATTTCCAAAGGGATAACAGTGGTGGGATTTTTAGTAAATAACGGACTTTTAAAGGAAAAAAATCTGAAAGTACCTACAACATGGGAAGAACTTGCAGATCCAAAATATAAGGATGAAATTATTATGGCAAATCCTGCTGTTTCAGGAACAAGCTATGCCAATGTAAAGGGAATTTTAGATTCATATGGTGATGAAAAAGGATGGGAATATTTAGAAAAATTAAATAAAAATATTAAATTTTATGGGAAAAGGGGGAAAGATCCACAGGAAAAAACAGTTGCAGGAGAATTTGCAATAGGAATTATTCCTATTGATAAGTCATCATTTGATGTTGCTGAAAAAAATAATCTGACAGCCATTTACCCTGATCAGCTTTTCTGGGTGCCTGAAGGAGTGGCTATATTTAAGAACAGTCCTAATCTGGAACTGGCAAAAGCATTTGAAGATTTTATCCTGAGACCGGATATACAGCAGATGATAGCTGAACTGGATGGTAAAGATGGAGCTCAGATGGTAATAGATGGGACAAAAGGATTTGAACTGGGATTACCTAAGGAAAGATTTGCTAAAGAGGATATAACAACTTTTGGAAGCAGAAGATCTGAAATTTTAGACAGATGGGCGAAAATGACTCAGGGAAAATAAAAGTAATTTAAAGATTAAATAATAATATCTTTGCTTAGTCTGGATTAAGTTCAACTAGTGCAGAGATATTTTTACTTTAATTGAAATTTTATAAACATAGGATAGGATTAAAAAATGAAGAAAATTTTAAAAATAATAGATTACTTTATAATATCACTCCTTGTATCAGGTATACTTACATTTATCTTATACCCTTTCTTAAAAATATTTATATATAGCTTTTTCAGTAACGGAAGATTTTCAATGAAGGGGTTTGAGTTTTTAAGGCATAGCGGACATCTCATAGGAAATTCACTATATGTGGGAATAACTGTCACTGTACTGACAGCAGTAGTATCTGTTTCTATTGGGCTTTTCTGCTATATGTCCAGCAGCATTGTAAAAAGAACTGTCTCCTTTATATTGATGATTACAATGATTTCACCTCCTTTCGTGTCAGCTCTTTCCTATATAAAGCTGTTTGGAAGAAGAGGATTCATAACATATAACATTTTCAGGATATCTGCAGATGCCTATGGTGTGGGAGGAGTAGTCCTTATGCAGAGTATAGGGCTTATTTCCCTGAGTGCCCTTATAATAATATCATCACTTGATAATATTGACAGGGCACAGATTGATAGTGCCAGATCGCTGGGAGCAGGAACGGACAGTATAATTATGGATATAATTTTACCGGAACTTTCTTCAAGTATAAAAGTAATAGCGGTTCTGGCCTTTATAAGAAGCATAGCTGATTTCTCCACACCCCTTATAATTGGAGGAGCATTTGAAACATTGGCTTCCAGATCCTATACAGTTTTTATATCTGATGGAGATATATTGCAGGCAGGGGCAATGAACATCCTTTTATGTGTTCCTGTAATTATTGCTTTCATATTCTATATAAGAAATTCAGGAACTATGGTTAAGGCAGACAAGGGACTGAGAGTCTCGGAAGCAGGTATAAAAAGAAAGGGAGCCCTTTTCTGGATTTTTACCTTACTTACAGGGATATTTATGATATTCCTTATTTTACAGTATGCTTCAATTATCCTGTCAGCATTTATAGATTACAATAAGGGGAAAATGTTCCTTACTTTAAATCATATATGGGAAATAGGAAACTACACTAATAACACGGTATTCAGAAGTATATATTATTCATTCTTGGCAGCTTTTACAGGAAGTATACTGGGATTACTGCTGCAGTACTATATACACATAAGGGGGAAAAAATATCTAAAGATAGTAGATTTTATAGCCACGATGCCGTATATGCTGCCGGGAACATTTTTTGGAATCGGCTATATACTGGCATTTAACCATGAACCGATAAATATAGCAGGAACGGCTTTAATAGTCATTCTGAATATAACTTTTAAGCAGCTGCCTTTTTCGACTAAAATATTTCATATAAGTATGGCAAATATCGATAAGAATGAGATTTTAAGCGGAAAAGATCTGGGAGCTGATGAATATCATATCTTTAAGGATATAGTATTTCCGGCTTCATTAGAGGAATTTCTTGTAAGCATGATAAATAATTTTAATGCCACGATGACTACAGTGGGCTCAATAATATTCATAGTGTATCCCAGCCAGAAAGTCCTGACCCTTGTTATGTTTGATGTCATAAATAGCGGAAAATATGATATAGCATCGGTCATAGCATTACTTATAATAACAATCTGCATATGTTTCAGTATGATACTGCTGGGGATCAGAATACTCATAAAAAATAGGAGAGGATATGTTTTTAGAAGTTAGAGGATTAACAAAAGAATATGATAGAAAAAGAGTACTTGATAATATAGGGTTTAAACTGGAAAAAGGAGAGATCCTATGTCTGCTTGGACCGTCCGGGTGTGGGAAGACTACTATCTTAAATATAATAGGGGGATTTGTAAAACCGGACAGCGGGAAAATAATCATGGATGGAAAGGATATAACGGAACTGACGCCTGAAATGAGGCAAATAGCGACAGTTTTTCAGTCTTATGGGCTGTTCAGCCATAAAAATGTTTCCGGGAATGTGGGTTATGGACTTAAATTTAAGAAAATACCTAAAAGAGAAAGGCTGAAAAAAATAGGAGAAGTCCTTAAAGCAGTGGGACTTGAAGGATATGAAGAAAGAAGGATACATGAATTATCAGGTGGACAGCAGCAGAGAGTTGCCCTTGCCAGAAGTATAGTCATAAATCCCGGGCTTATTCTTCTGGATGAACCGTTCTCGAACCTTGATGAGAACCTGAAGGACAGTATGAGAAAGGAACTGAAGAGGCTGGTAAACCATTTTGGAATGACTGCGATACTGGTGACTCATGATCAGGAAGATGCGTTTATCGTTGCAGATAAAGTTATTTTAATGAACAGAGGCAGGATAGTACAGAATGATACGCCCGTAAAACTGTATAACACGCCCAACAGTGAATTTTCACTTAATTTTATAGGAAAGTCAAATAAACTTGTAAATAATGGATTTATAAGACCGGAAAAAATAAAGCTGTATAGCTGTGATGAAAGTTTTCAGAACTCTGAATTGAAAGAATTATATGAAAAAGATAAAAACCGGCAGTTCTATCGGTATGTCAAGGGGACAATTATAGAAGTGCTGTTCAAAGGAACACTGATAGAATACATAATTGAAACTGATGACAACGAAAAACTGAATGTCCTGGAACTTAATAGAGGAAGCGGACGAAAGATAGGGGATATAGTTTTAGCTGTGTATGAGAAGAGTAATATTTGAGACAACAACAGGAAGTAAGAAAGGAAGAAGGGATGATATATTTAGATAATGCGGCAAGTACCAGGCCTAAAAAGGAAGTAATAAATATAATGGTAGAAACGATGGATAATAATTATGCGAATCCGGATGCAATTCACGAGTTTTCCCATGAAATAGGAAAGAAGATTAAAAAGTCAAGGGAAATAATAGGAGATTTTCTAGGTGTAAAAGAGAGCAGGGTATTTTTTACAGCAGGAGGAGGAGACGGAAACAATCTTTTACTGCAGGGGATAATAGAAGCAAATTCCAGAACTAAAAAACATCTGATCACAACAAAAATTGAACACCCCACAGTATTTGAAGTGTTTAAATACTATGAATCTAAAGGATTTGAAGTAGACTATATCGATGTAGACAGGGAGGGTTATCTAAACATGGAACAGCTGAAGGACGTTGTAAGGGAAGATACTCTGCTTGTTTCCGTAGGGGCTGTAAATAGTGAGACAGGAGCAGTACAGGACTTGAAAGCCGTGTCTGACATAGTAAAGGGGAAAAATAAGGATATATGCCTTCATACAGATTTTGTACAGGGTCTGGGATGTACAAAAATAAAATTTGATAAGACCGATATAGATGCAGTAACAGTAAGCGGTCATAAAATATACGGTCCAAAAGGAATAGGGGCTGTATATATAGATGAAAGAGTCAAAGTTATCAATATAATGAAAGGGTCAAATGATGGAAACGGAATAGTGAAAAGAACAATGCCGTCAGAATTAATCCTGGCTTTTACGAAGGCGGTAGAACTGTTAAGCAAAAACTATGAAAAAGATATGGAACATATGCAGAATCTGAAAAAATATCTTTCAGAAAAAATAAAGGAAAATATTAAAAATATAAAATTTAACTCATTGATAGATATGGAAAAATCCAACCCCAAGATACTGAATGTATCCTTTTTAGGTGTAAGAGGGGAAGTGCTTACCCATTTTTTAGGAATGAACGGAATTTATGTATCTACAGGTTCGGCATGTTCATCCAGAAAAGGAAACAGCAGAATACTGGAAAGTATGAAACTTGGATCAGAAGAGATAAATGGGGCAATACGATTCAGTTTTTCCAATGAAAATACAGAACAGGAAATAGATGAAGTAGTAAAAATAATGAAAACAGGAATAGAACAGATTAGAAAAATGAGATAATTGTAAAAATATATCTATAACTGATAAACGGAAATTCTGTGAGCGGGTAGCAGGAGCATGAGGGCGGAGACGAGCCCTCATATTTTTTGTCCTATAGTATATTTCTTTTATTTATAAACTTTTATTATCAAGATATAAATAGAAAGAACTAATATAAAAGTTAATCTAATATTACAGCTATTATAAAAGTAAATGCAAGAATGATCAAAATATGATATAATAATTTGTAAATTAAGTAAATCTTGAATTGATATAATTAAGATGAATAAAGGATAAAATATTAATCTTCCCAATAAAGGGAATACTATGAAGAATTTATAGAATACAAGGCTTTGATTAATAATATCTATGAAAATTTAAAGGAGTAGAATTATGAAAGATAAATTATTGAATTCAGTGGGTCTTTCCTATGGAGAGTTATCGCTGAAAGGTAAAAATAGAGGACAGTTTGAGAGAATGCTCAAAAATAAGATAAATAAGGTATTAGAAGGAATAGACTATAAGCTGGTAGACGATATGTCAAAATTGTATATAGTTGTAGAAAATGACCATATAGAAGCTGTCATGGAAAAAATGAGGAAGGTATTCGGGATAGTTGCCCTAAATCCTTCAGCTAAAGTAGAGAATGATGATGAAAAAATAAGGGAGAAGGTACTGGAAATTGCTAATTACGCCTATGAGAATGGAGCCAGGAACTTTAAGATAGCGGTAAACAGGAGTAATAAATCCTTTGAAAAGAAATCAATGGACTATGCGAGGGAACTGGGAGGACATGTACTCATAAATAGTCCTTTTGAGAATGTAAAAATGAAGGATCCGGATCTGCTTATAAATGTGGAAATAAGAAAAGATGTATATATATATACTGAAAGAGTAAAAACATACGGGGGACTTCCGTTAGGGTCAACAGGAAAAGGACTTGTATTGCTTTCAGGGGGGATAGACAGTCCGGTAGCTTCATTTATGATGGCAAAAAGAGGAATGCGTCTGAATTTTATAACATTTCACAGTTTTCCTTTTACGAGCAGGAAGGCCCTTGACAAAATTAAGGAGCTTTCTGATATACTGTCCATCTATACAGGTAAGACAAGACTATATGCACTGAATATATTAAAGATACAGGAAGCGATAAATGCGAATACAAGGAAGGAGCTGGCTACAATACTTACAAGAAGGGTGATGATGAGGCTTGCAGAAAGAGTAGCACAAAATATGGACTACCAGGCCCTGATTACAGGAGAAAGCCTGGGGCAGGTAGCATCACAGACTATGGGAGGGCTTACGTGTACAAATGCTTCTGTTGAAACAATTCCGGTCTTCAGACCCCTTATAGGAATGGATAAGACGGAAATAATCGATATTGCTAAGGAAATAGGAACTTATGAAAAATCTATAGAGCCTCATGAAGATTCATGTGTAATTTTTGCTCCTAAACATCCTGTGACAAATCCTAAGCTGGAAGAAGTATTAAAAGAAGAATTGAAAATTGAAAATTATGATGAACTGATGGATGAGATATTCAGCAGCAGAGAATTTTTTAATTTTGGATAATATAGGATCAGGAAAGGATAAAGATAATTTTTAAGGAAAGAAGAGCTTTATGAAAAAAATAGAATTTGGAAAAATAAAAATGGAAGATATCAGAAAGAGGATAAAGGAACTGTTTCAGATTTCCAATCTGATATACAGGAACTACAGTGACAGTGAAACACAGATTCTGGCCATTTCATTGACATATTATTCCCTGCTGGCATTATTTCCTCTAATCGCATTTATACTTGGAATAACAAAGGGATTTGGACTGGACAGGCTTTTCATTGCTAAAATGTTTGAACTTGTCCCGCAGAATGAGGGAATGATGAGATCAGTCCTAGACATAGCGAATAAGCTTTTAAAAACAACTGAGGGAGGAGTCCTTGCAGGAGTTGGAGTAATAGTCCTTCTAAATTCCGTTGTAAAAGTATTGATGACACTGGAAAATTCCTTTAATAAGATATGGCATATAAATAAGAAGAGATCCTATACAAGGCGGGTTATAGACTGTATTTCAGTGATATTTATAGGGCCTATATTTCTTGTAGTACTTATTGCAACTAATTCTTTTGTTATTGAAAAGGCAAATGAGCTGTTTTTCGGAGGGACGATTGTAGTAGGAATATTTACAAAAATATTAGGTCCGGCTTTTTATATCTTATTATTTACTCTAATTTTTTATTTAATCCCGCATACGAATGTAAAGCTAAAGCCTTCGATAATAGCAGGAATAATAACAGCTTTCTTATGTTATATATTGAAACTGATTTTTGTCTCGGTTCAGGGAGGCATTACAAAGTATAATGCAATTTATGGAAGTCTTGCCCTCATCCCCATTTTTTTAATATGGGTACAGTATATATGGGTAACTATCCTACTGGGAGCACAAATAACATTTTCTATGCAGTCGTCTGACGAATTTTCCTATGACGAGAGAGTAGAGATGCCGATGAAGTATAGGAAGGAAGAAGGAATCCTTGTCCTGTTACTCATTATAAAAAGGTTTAAAAATAAAGAAATTCCTTACACTTACATGGAGCTTTCTAAACAGCTTGGAATAGAGGCCCTGGTTTTAAAAGATATCCTTCTGGAACTGGAAAAAATGAATTTTATAAATGAAATAAGCTATAATAAGAATGAGGAGAGCTGCTATCAGATAGCAATAGACCCTGAAAGTCTTACAATAAAGGAATATATTGATAAGATTGAAAGTAAGAATGTAGATTATTATGAGGATATATTCAGAAATCTTGGAGAAAATGAGCAGGAAGACCTGAAAAAAATAAGAGATAATATTACAATAGAAAATAATAAGCTTATAAAAGATATAGAAAACTTGGAAAAGGGAGAAGATAAATGGAAATGATGGTTCTATCAATAATAGCTGTCGTTCTTATGGGATTAACCTTAATATACATGATATATTCCAGAAAAAGGCAATATGAGGAAATCATACAGCTTAAAGAAGAAGTTTCGAAAATGCTTGTAGAAGGGCTTACTGTAAATAATGAAATGACAGCAGAGGATAATAAAAGAAGATTTAGTGAAATGGAAAAATCCATAGTACTCAATACCAGGAATAACTTATTACAAGGGATAACAGAACTGAATAGGGAGCTGTCTGTAAATAATGAAAAAATACTCCTTCAGTTTACAAATTTTGGTCAAAGTCTTGGAAATACCATAAATGAAAATAATCAGCTGATTTCTATGAATATAAATAAATTTAAGGACGAATTCAAGAAAAATATAAATGATGATTTTGAGAATCTGAACAGAAAAATAGAAAATAGGCTTGACATGATGAATTCTAAAGTTGAGGAAAGGCTATCAAAAGGATTTGAAGAAACTACAAAAACATTTGGTAATGTACTGGAAAGACTTTCAAAAATTGATGAGGCACAGAAAAAGATAGAAGATCTTTCTGCTAATGTAGTGTCCCTTCAGGATGTTCTTACAGATAAGAAGAGTAGAGGAATCTTTGGTGAAGTTCAGCTTTATCAGATTCTTACTTCAGTCTTTGGAGAAAAGAATGATAAAATATACCAGACTCAATACAGACTTTCCAACGGAACAGTGGCTGATTCCATAATATTTACTCCTGAACCTCTGGGAAATATAGCCATTGATTCAAAGTTTCCTCTGGAAAACTATAGGAGAATATATGACAGTGGGTTGACAGCAGAAGAAAAAATTCAGGCAAGGAAAGAATTTGTAAATGATATGAAAAGACACGTTGATGCTATTTCTGTCAAATATATAATAAGAAATGAGACAAGTGACCAGGCCATCCTGTTTTTACCTGCGGAGGCAATATTTGCTGAAATAAATGCTTATCATACAGATATCATTGACTATGCATATAAGAAGAACGTAAGGATAGCCTCTCCGACTACGCTTATATCAATACTGACTATAATCCAGGTAGTTATGAAGAATATAGAAAGGGATAAATATGCCCATGTAATCCAGGAAGAACTTGGAAAATTACAGCAGGAATTTAGCCGATATGAGGAAAGATGGGGAAGACTGAAAAAGGATATCGAAAAAATTACTACAGATGTAAAGGAGATTACTACGACTTCAAATAAAATAAGTAAAAGATTTAATGAAATTTCAAATGTAAACGTAGGAATAATAATGGATAACGATAGCATAACAAGCATATCAGAATGATAAATATAATATATTGAAAATTTAAAATAAATTTTATAATTGTATTGACAAAAATACTTTTTAATATTAAAATAAGTTATATGTGAATATACAAATAAGAGCATTTAAAATAAAATCTAGGAGGAAAATCAATGAAAGAAAGAACAGGAGTAATAACATTTAAAGGTAATCCTATGACATTATTGGGAGAAGAAGTAAAGACAGGAGATAAGGCAAAAGATTTTACCGTATTGGCAAATGATTTAAGTCCTGTCAGATTAAGTGACTATGTTGGGAAGATAGTTGTGCTGTCGGTATTTCCATCAGTGGATACTGGAGTGTGTGCAATCCAGACAACAAAGTTTAATCAGGAAATAGCCCAGTTTCCTAAAGATGATGTACAGCTGCTTACAATTTCAGCAGACTTACCGTTTGCACTTGGAAGGTTTTGTGCAGATAAGGGAATTGAAAATGCAAGGACAACTTCAGACCACAGGGAATTAGAATTTGGATATAATTACGGATTTGTAATAAAAGAATTAAAATTGTTGACAAGGGGAACTGTAATTATTGACAGAGAAGGGAATGTAAAGTATGTAGAGTATGTGCCGGAGGTAGCAACTGAGCCGGATTATGATAAAGCACTGACAGTAGTGAGGGAACTCGTACAGAAATAGCTTTTGAGTTTTATTTAAAAATAACATAGGACAAACTGGAATATAAGAAAAAATGAATCATCTAAAGTAGGCTTTTAAGTCATAATTTCTAAATGATTCATTTTTATTTTTAATTATTTTAAGCTGTCATGCGTAAAAATTCTTATAATACTATTGCTGCTGTATTACAGGAGTTTTTCCAAGAGTTACATTTATATCCATGGTCTGTCCGTTCCTTATAATTTTTAAAGTAACCTGCTGCCCAGCTTTTTTAGCAGCCAGTTCACCTATGAATGCACCGGCAGAAGCTATATTTTTATTATTGACGGCGATAACGACATCATTGGCTTCCAGACCTGCTAAAGCAGCAGGTCCTCCTTCTACTACTTTAGCTATGAACACACCATTCGATGATTTGAGTCCAAGCTGTTTTACTTTATTAGAATCAAGATTTTCCAGATATACTCCTATATATGGCTTTTCAAATTTTCCTGTAGAAATCAGCGAATCTTTTACAGCTGCCACAAGATTGGAAGGTATTGCAAAACCGAGACCTACACTTCCACCTGTTGAGGAATAGATAGCTGTATTTACTCCTATTACACGACCATTTATATCAATCAGGGGACCTCCGCTGTTTCCCTGATTTATTGCAGCATCTGTCTGGATAAAGTTTTCAATTTCTTCAATTCCTAAAGAGCTTCTTCCAGCAGCACTTACAATTCCTACAGTCATGGAGTCATTTAATCCTAAAGGATTTCCAAATGCTATGGACCATTGTCCTATTTCTATATTATCAGAATCAGCAAATTGCAGAGGCTTGAATGTCTCATTTGTACTTTCAATTTTAAGTACGGCAATATCAACTTCAGGAGATGTACCTATTAACTTTGTAAGGTATTCCCTTCCGTCGGAAAATTTTACATAGATTTCATCAGCACCATCGATAACATGATTATTTGTAATGATATATCCATCTTCCGAGACTACGAATCCGGAACCTAGAGCTCCTGATTCTCTTCTTTCCTGCCTGTTTCCTGAATTTCCGAAAAGCAGCTCTTCAAGAGGATTGTATGTATTGACGACTACTGTTTTTTTTGTCCTTATATTTACTATGGAATCCTTTGTGTTTTTATGGACCTGTACGAAAGCATCCTGTGTTTCTACTGCATTTTTTGTATATTTCTGTAATTCTTCCTGAGAAATTACCTGCTTAGTCTCCTTAGTCCCGGTTTCAGTATTTTCTTTGGTTTTCTGGCTATCTTCTAGTCCACAGCTGACAGCAAGGGCAAGTATTCCTGTAAGTATTATCAATTTTGTCTTTTTCATATATTTCTTCTCCTTTTAAATTTATAGATATTTCATTTTAAAATTCATAATATTTTAAACTACACTTAGTTTAAGGAAAAAGAGTTAAATCTGGATATGAATTTTCTGTGTATTGACTTATTTTTGATAAAAATAGCAAAATTACAGAAATTTAAAAGTATATTTAATATTTTATATTTCATTTGAGCAAATAATATTTGGATATTTATATTATAGTATGTTATAATTATATAATCTATAAGTAGGGAGTATTTATGATAAAATTGATTTTATTGGATGTGGACGGTACACTGACAGATGGCGGAATATATCGCGACAACAATGGAGGAGAATATAAGAAATTTAATGTAAAAGACG
>CAYYAV010000033.1:0-10726 GCA_964469865.1 uncultured Fusobacteriales bacterium
TTGAACCCATTCGGATACTGCTTTTCTACCTTTTTCAATACTACTTTTGACATATATTTCTCCTTTGTTCTTATTAAAGATTTTTAATGACTGTTGAAATAATTCACTGCATTATTAAAACAGATGTCTTTTACCATATTTCCCAGTGCTTCTTTTTCGTATGGATATTCCCCATTTTCAACCATCTCTCCTATTATATTACATAATATTCTCCTGAAGTACTCATGTCTTGGATAAGACAGGAAGCTACGTGAATCAGTGAGCATTCCTACAAATTTTGAAAGTACTCCTGTACTTGCAAGATCTTTTATCTGCCTAATCATCCCTTCCTTAGTATCCAGGAACCACCATGCTGAACCGTATTGCATCTTAGCCATACCTTCCTTCTCACCCGAAAAACACCCTAAGATTGTAGTGAATATCTGATTGTCTTTTGGGTTCAGATTAAACAGCATTGTTTTTGGCAGATGATTCCTTTTTTCCATATGATTCAGCAGTTTAGACAGCTGTGGTGCATAGCTGTAGTCATTTATTGCGTCATATCCGGTATCAGGTCCCAGCTTTTCCATCATCTTTTCATTATTATTTCTTAATGCACCTACATGAAGTTCCATTGCCCAGTCATATTTACTGTATATTTCAGAAAGGAATATCATCAGTACCGTCTTATATTTATCTTCATCTTCCCTGCTTATACGGTTATTTTCCAGCCTCTTTTTGAATATCTCTTCTATTTCCTCATCAGAGGTAAAATTATATGGTACATAGTTAAATGCATGGTCACAGGCTCTGCATCCAATCTCATTAAAGAATTCCAGACGTTTTCTCAATGCCTCTTTTAGATCCCTGTAACTCCCTATTTCTATTCCGGAAACATCTGAAAGTCTTTTCAGATAATCAGTAAATCCTTCATTTTCTATTTGAAGAACCTTATCAGGTCTCATTGCCGGGAGTACTTTGGTCTTAAAAATCCCCTCTTCCTTTAATTTTATATGATATTCCAATGTATCTGCCGGATCATCCGTAGTACAGATAGCAAATACATTGGACTTCTCTATCAGACCCCTTGGTGTAAAGTCATTATTTTTTAATAATTCATTAGCTTTTTCCCATATCATAGGAGCATTTTCTTCATTTAAAATTTCTTTTATTCCGAAAAATCTCTGTAATTCCAGATGTGTCCAATGATACAGCGGATTTCCTATAAGCTGTGGAACAGTCTTTGCCCATTTTAAGAACTTATCATAATCTGAAGTATTCTTTCCTGTTATATAGTCTTCACTTATACCTATTGCTCTCATTACCCTCCATTTATAATGGTCTCCTCCCAGCCAGACTTGGGAAATGTTTTCAAACTTCTTATTTTCCCATATATCCTTTGCTTCCAAATGGCAATGAAAATCAAATATGGGCATATCTTTAGCATATTCATTAAATAATTCTACTGCATATCCATTCTTTAACAAAAAATTTTCATCTAAAAACCTTTTCATTCATTTACCTCTTTCTATTTCAGTTCTGTCGGGACTAGATTGTCCATATCATCAAAGGCAAGGTTCTCTCCTCCCATTGCCCAGATAAACGAATAGTTCGTTGTCCCTGCTCCACAGTGTATACTCCATGATGGACAGATAACTGCTTCTTCATTCTTCATAACAATGTTCCGTGTCTCTGTCGGCTCACCCATAAAATGCATTACTATATTGTCTTCCGGCAGATCAAAATATGTGTATATTTCCATTCTCCTTTCATGCGTGTGGCATGGCATCGAGTTCCATACACTCCCTTTTTCAAGTACCGTCAGTCCCATGGACAGCTGACACGTCTTTAATACATCTGGATGTATGAACTGGTATATTGTCCTCCTGTTTGACGTTTCTACTGTTCCTAGTTCTCTTTTTGCTGCGTCCTTTATCGAAATAAATGTCGTCTTATACGAACAGTGGGCTGGAGCACTTACCATATAGAATTTTGCAGGATTTCCAGCTTCATTACTTGAAAAGTATACTTCCCTTGCTCCTCTTGTTATGTATAGGCAGTCTCTATAATCAAGTTCATATTTCTCCCCGTCTACTTCTATCTTTCCTTTCCCACCTATATTGAATATGCCAATTTCTCTACGTTCCAGAAAAAAATCCGTTCCGAAACTTTTCCAGCTATCTATTCCCTTATCTATTGAAACTCTTTCAGTCGTAGGCATACATCCCAGAGTTACCATCCTGTCTATATGTGAATACACTGCTTTTATCTCATTTTCTACATACAGATTTTCTATCAGAAATTCTTCCCTTAGCTCTTCTGTCGTATACCTTTTAAAATCTTTCTGGTTTACTGAATATCTTATATCCATTTTTATTTTATGATACATATCTTATTCTATTGTATCATATCTCCTTTCATTGTTTAATCTTTATTTTAAGATACCGGGTTTTAGTGTTCCTGCTTCTTTCAGTACCTTCTTTTTCACTTTACCGGTATCATCTATTTTAGTATATAGTGTAGGTTTCCACTGCACTTCAGACAGCTCATCCGAAAATTTTTCAACTTTCTTATCGTTAAAAAGGTTATTTACTGTCGTCAGTTCCTTTCCACCCCATATTTTCACAAATTTTTCATAATCTTCATTTTTCATTTCTATTACATTGTTTTCAGCATATATCTTAGAATTTTTTCCAATTCCCAGAGAATATGAATATTCATGATTTTTATTCTTTCCATCTTCCCTATAATAATTATTATATATATGAACTCTTCCAAATCTGACTCTTGGAACCCTCTGTCCTAAATTATAGAAATAATTGTGATGTATTGTTACAGAGAGCTTCCCTTCATCATCTGTTCTTGAGTCACTGCTACCTATAAGCATTGTCTTATCATGATTTTCCAGAATATTATATGATAATGTTATATAATTTGCCTGATTCGTTATATCAATTAAACCATCTCTATGTTCATATTTCTGTCCAAAATATTTTACAATATTTTCATTACTGTCCAAAAAGTGACAATGGTCTATCCATACATGAGTTCCGCCTTTTATTGATATGCTGTCGTATTCTGAATTCCAGTTCCCGTTACTTCCGTCTTTAGGATCCCAGCCCGGAAAATAGTCATAGGGTGATTCAAAAGTTATGTTCCTTATTATCACGTTATCAGATTCTATATACAGATTTACACCTTTAAGTTTAGCGTTTTCTATTCCTATAATACTTGTATTACTTGGAACAGATACCTGTATCTGGGTTTTCTGGTTTATCTGGGAAGCTTTCCTTTTTTCTTCAAGTTCTCCTGTGAGCTTCTGAGAACCCCATTTTTCAGGACTATATGCTTCAAGATATTTTTCAAGGCTATACCCTTCAACTGAATAATCTTCCATCCTCAATACTTTACCTGTATCATCTGTATTAAAATCAACCGTTCCATATATCATTAATATTTTAGGCTCACTATTGTCCTTATTCCCAAGAGCTTCTATAAATTCTTTCCTGTTTGTAACTTTAAATATATTCTGCTTGTCTGCCTTGGATCCTCCTGTTGTCCCTCCTTCTTCTGATGCAAAACCGTCATTCTTGACAGGAACCTCCCTTATAAAGGAATTTATATTCGCAGAATTTCCTATTATTGAGATAAATACCAGTAATACAGCAATTATTTTTTTCATAGTCTTCCCTTTCAGAATAAATTTATCTTGCCAGCCATCCACCATCTACTGCCAGTACATGTCCATTCACATAGTCTGAAGCTTTGCTTGCCAGAAATACTACTGTTCCCATAAGATCTGATGTCTCTCCCCATTTACCGGCAGGAATTCTGGACAGTATCTCGCTATTCCTTTTTTCATCATCCCTTATAGGCTGTGTATTTGCTGTTTTTATATATCCCGGTGCTATAGCATTTATCTGAACATTCTTATCCGCCAGTTCATTAGCAAAGGCCCTTGTTATTCCCATAACCCCATGTTTACTCGCCGTATATGGAGGAACAAATTTTCCGCCTTGGAACGAAAGCATCGATGCTATGTTTATTATTTTTCCGTATCCCTGCTTTACCATTATCCCTGCAACTTCCTGACTTAGGAAATACACTGCATTAAGATTTATGTTCATGACATCTTCCCAGTCTTTTTCTGAATATTCCAGAAGAGGGGCCCTTCTTATCGTTCCGGCATTATTGACTAATATATCTATTTTTCCAAAAATTTCAATACATTTTTCTACAACTTTCCCCCTAAAAGATTTATCAGTTAAATCCCCTGTCACAATTTCCAGCCTTTTTCCATTTCCTTCAACAATTTTTCTGGCTTCTGACGTATTGTCGTCAAAAGCGGTAATAAGTATATCCGCTCCTGCACTGGAAAGGGCATCTACATATGCCAGACCCAATCCTGTATTTCCCCCTGTCACTATAGCCACTTTTCCTTCCAGGGAAAAGTTTTCCTCTATAAATTTATTCATTCTTCTCACCTCATATTTTATATAATTTTTATAAAGTTACTCCTGATTTAAAAATTGACATTCCCTTAAATTCATTTATTTCATTTTTCGCTTTTTTACCGTTTACTATGTCCACTACGCAATCAAGAAACTCTTCCAGAAGTTCATTCATTGTAATGTCTTCTGAAACAAGCTTTCCGGCATTGAAGTCTATCCATCTTTTTTTCTTTTCCGCCAGTTCCGTATTTGTAGATATCTTCATTGTAGGAATAAATCCTCCATAAGGGTTACCTCTTCCTGTAGTAAACATTACGAGATGGCATCCTGAAGCACCCAGTGCGGTTGTTGCAACAAGGTCATTTCCCGGAGCTGAAAGAAGGTTCAGCCCTCTCACTCTGAGTCTTTCTCCATATTTCAGAACATCTACTACCTTGCTTGTCCCTGATTTCTGTGTACATCCCAGAGACTTATCTTCAAGTGTCGTTATTCCGCCTTTCTTGTTTCCAGGAGAAGGATTTTCATATATTACCTGATCATGCCTTATAAAATATTCCTTAAAATCATTTATCAGGTTCACCGTCTTTTCAAATGTTTCCTCATCCTTACATCTTTCCATCAGTAAAGTCTCTGCCCCGAACATTTCAGGTACTTCAGTAAGTACAGTCGTTCCTCCTTTAGAAACAAGATAGTCAGAAAATTCCCCTAATAATGGATTGGCAGTTATTCCTGAAAATCCGTCTGATCCTCCGCATTCAAGCCCTACCCTTAATTCTGAAATATCAGCTTCTTCCCTTCTATCGTATTTCATTATGTCAAACAGTTCTTTTAACAGCTTCTTTCCTTCTTCCACTTCATCTTCTACCTGCTGTGCAATAAGGAATCTTACCCTTTCAATGTCATAGTCCCCTAAAGAATCTATAAACTGATCTACCTGGTTATTCTCACACCCTAATCCTACAACCAGTACAGCCCCTGCATTGGGATGCTTTACAAGATCCTGTAGTATTATCTTTGTGTTTTCATGATCATCTCCCAGCTGCGAACATCCATAATCATGAGTGAGTATATTAACTCCATCTATCTGGGATATGTCTGTCTCTGAGAGAAACTCGTTTAGCATCATCTTTGAGATCCCATTCACACATCCGACTGTCGGGACTATCCACAGCTCATTTCTTATCCCTATTTCTCCATTTTTCCTTTTATAGATATTAATTTTCCTGTTTCCTAATGAAGGTATATTTTCATTTAATTTAGGACGGTACTCGTATTCATTCAGATCTGACAGATTAGTCTTCACATTATGAGTATGTACCCATTTTCCTTTTTCTATCAGTTCCGTTGCATGCCCTATGCTTAATCCATATTTTATTACATTTTCATTCCTTCCTATATCTACAAGAGCTATCTTATGACCTTTATCTATATCTTCCTGAAGCTCCACTTTTAAGTTGTCCATTTCCAGTTCTGTACCTTTTTTCAGATCGGTCAATGCTACTATCACATTATCATTCTTATTTATTCTTATATATGATTTCATACTGCAACCACTTCCAATGCTTTTTTCATCCCATTCTCACTGATTATTTCCAGATAATATGATATCCTTTCTTTTAGCCCTTCAACTTTATTCAAATCAGTATCCCATAGTTTTTCCAGGCTTAGTACCTTCTCTACTACTTCCATATAAGAGCTATTTTCTGTAAATTTACTCCAGATCTCCTTATAAAAATCTAGGATATATCCATCATCATTCAGTTCTATTTCTTCTTCTCCTCTCCTGCCTTCATAAAATTTTATGAGTGATGCAAAGGAAAATATCAACCTTTCCGGAAACTTACCATATTTATTCTTATATGATAATATCTGGGGAAGGACCCTTGATTTGAACTTACTCATGGAATTCAGTGATATTGACATTAACTTATGTTCTATAAAAGGATTTCTGAACCTGTCTATTACCGAGTCAGCAAAACTTATCAGTTCCTCCTTCTCCATATCCAGTGCAGGAATAATCTCCTCAAAAATTACATTTCTTATATATCTTCCTACAACCTTGTCCTCTATACTTTCTCTTACAGTATCTATCCCATATAGATAAGCAACCGGAACCATAGTTGTATGTGCACCGTTTAATATTCCTACTTTTCGTTCTTTATATGGTCTTATATCATCAACTATCTTTATATTCAGGTTTACCCTGTCCAGTTTCAGTTCTTCTTTCAGCCATTCTGGACCCTGGATTACGAACAGATGGAAATACTCCCCTGTTACCATGAACTTATCTTCGTATCCCATTTTTTCTGTCAAGTCCTTCTTCTCCGTAAAAGGATATCCTGTAACAATCCTGTCTACTAATGTGCTGCACCATGTATTTGACTCTACCAGCCATTTTTTAAACTCCTGACCTAAATCCCATAACTCGGCATACCTCAACACGGTTTCCTTTAACTTTTCACCATTATAGTCTATAAGCTCGCATGGTAGAATTATGAATCCGCTCTTTTCTGAACCTCTGAATATCTTATACCTTTCATGCAGGAGTCTTGTCAGTTTTCCGGGAAAAGTCGTCTGAGGAGTATCTTCGTATCTGTCTTTCTCATCAAAAGTTATCCCGGCTTCTGTAGTATTTGAAAAAATCCATCTCATCTTTTCATTTCCGGCTAATTTCAGATATCCTTCAAAATCCTTATAGACAGGGATTTCCCTATTCACTGACTGTATTACCCTATAATTTTCTACCACTTCCCCTTTTTCATCTATTCCCCTTATAATAGTCGTATATAATCCGTCCTGGATATCCAGCAAAGGCAGTGAATCAGAATTTATTGGTCTTACAATAGCTATTCCGGAATCAAAATCTGTTTTTTCATTCAGTATGTCAATTATCCAGTCAACAAAACATCTTAGGAAATTTCCTTCTCCAAATTGTATCACTCTGTCTTCATATCGTCTTTCTCTTTTCAAATCAATTCTCCTCTCAAATATTCTTAGGATTATCTACTCCACATTAAATTTCATTATTTCCTGATCAGTTACGTCTTCAGCATATATATTTTCAATTTCAAGATTCCTCACGTTATTGAAATAAAATCCTGATTTTTTCTTTTTTTCTATAAAACTCATCATTGCAGGGAAGTCTTCTTCAGAATTTTCTGAAAAGGTTACCCTGAAATCTTTTAATTTTAAATTTTCAATTTTACTTTCAGGTAATCCATAGACAAATCCGGCACTTACTTCAGAATCAATACATTCTATATTTTCAAGAATTACATTTCTTATTTCCGGTGTTTCTTCTGTTACTTCCTTAGGCTCCTTACTCCATACATATTCTTCCTTACCGTCAATATCGCAGAAATAGAATTCATTAATAACAAAAGGTGTCTTTACTTTTTCCATAAATATGTCCTTTACGTAAATTCCGTCAACTATTCCACCTCTTCCACGTCTTGTCTTTAACCTTACTCCTCTATCCGTTTCTTCAAATATACAGTTCCTTATATAGATATCTTTTATTCCTCCTGACATCTCACTTCCTATTACGACTGCCCCATGTCCGAACTTCATATAGCAGTCTTCGATTATTATATTTCTGGATGGTTTCCCTATTTCTCTTGCAGTCTTTCCTTTCCCTGATTTTATTGCAATACAGTCATCTCCTACAGAAAATTCTACACCCAGTATTTCCATATTTTCACACGATTCAGGATCTATACCGTCAGTATTTGGAGAATCTTTAGGATTTTCAATATATAAGTTCAACAATCTTATGTTTCTTGAAAAAATCGGATGCACTGTCCATGACGGAGAGTTTCTCACTTCTACTCCTTCCACCGTTATATTTTCCGAATTTAATATAAATATTGTCCTAGGTCTCCAGGCAGTCCTCTTTTCCTTCGCCCTTTTCCACCATGTATCATAATCTGAATTACCGTTTATTGTCCCCTCTCCTATGATATCTACATTTTTCACATTTATAACTGAAAGAAGGCTGGCAAAACATTCCTGAGGTTCTCCTTCCCAGCTTCCAAGATATGTTTTTTTTCCATCTGTCCTATATATTTCCGATGGAATCACAGGATAGCTTTCTCTATCTTCCTTTCCTATCAGACTGGCACCTTTCTTCAATTCAAGGGTTATATCGTCCTTCAGGAATAGAGGTCCTGTCATATAATCACCGTCAGTTATTTCTATAAGGGAATTTTTAGGAGCGATATTTATTGCTGCCTGTATTAATAAGGTATTATCTTTTTTCCCATCACCTACAGCACCAAACTCCTTAATATTGATTATATGCGAAACTTTTTTTGTCCTTATATTTAACATATTGCTTTTCTCATATCCGTCTTTAACATAGACTTCATAATCCGTATCTGAAGCCAGTCCCTGTAACGTAACTAATTTTTTATTTGATGTTTCACGATATTCACCATTTAAAAAAATTTCTGCTTTCCTCTTACCTTCCAGAAAATATTTCCCTCCATCACACACCCTGATGGAAATTGTCCTTGCAGTTACACTTATTAATTCTATTTGCATAATCTTACTCCTATTTCCCTTTTTCTTATTCCTTCGTTTCTTATTATTCTTTCAGTCCGCTTGCAGATACCCCATCTACAAAGTAGTTCTGGGCAAGGAAGAATATTATGAGTGAAGGTAGCAGTGTTATCACTGACATAGCCAGTATTTTATTCCATTCAATTGCTGCACTGGCATCCATAGATATTTTCAGTGCTATTGATACCGGATATTTTTCAACACTTGACAGATAAATTAACGGCCCCATAAAATCATTCATAGTCCACATGAACTGGAATAACCCTACTGAAATTATAGCCGGTTTTAATACCGGTATTATTACATGCCATAAGGACTGTATTGAATTACATCCGTCAATTTCTGCCGCTTCTTCCAGTTCCTTTGGTATACCTCTGAAAAACTGGATAAGCATAAATACAAAAAATGTATCTACTGCAAACATTGAAGGTATAACCAAAGGCAGATAGGAATCAAGCCAGTTGAACTCCTTATATATCAGATACTGAGGTATCCTTACAACTATATCAGGCAAAAACAGCGTTCCTATCAATATTGCAAACAGGACTTTCTTTTTAGGTATATTAAATCTTGCAAAGGCATAGGCTGTAAGCACTGTAGATATTAATGTAAGTATTACTTTAGGGATTACTATCTTCATGCTGTTCAGGAAATATGTAGTAAAAGTATATTCTGTAGATGTCTTCCATCCGTCTATGTAGTTATCAAAATTCAATGATTCCGGTATAAAGCTTACTGTCCTGAATATTTCCGAATTCTCCTTGAAGGACGACCCTATCATCCATAGAAGAGGATACAGCATTATGAATCCTACTATAGTTAATATAGTATATCTTACAGAGGAGTTTATTATTCTTTTTCTTCTAAGTTTCTGAGTAATCTTCCTGTTTATTTCTTCTATATTTCTATCAATTGTAATCTTATTTTCCATTTATTCCCCTCCATCTGAATAATAAACCCAGTATTTAGATGTTTTAAATACTAATGATGTGAATACGAGTATTATAACAAACAATATCCATGATAGGGCACTTCCATACCCCATGCTGAAATATTTGAATGAATGATCATAAATCAGCAATGAATAAAGATATGTTGAATTTAAAGGTCCACCGTTTGTTATGATATAAGGTCCGTTAAACTCCTGAAATGCTTGAACAAGCTGCATTACAAAGTTAAAGAATATTATCGGTGTCAAAAGAGGAACTGTTATAGTAAAGAACATCTTGAATTTTGAAGCCCCGTCAATCTGGGCAGCCTCATAATAGCTTTCAGGTATATTCTTCAATGCTGCCAGAAATATGACCATTGCAGACCCGAACTGCCATACCCTCAATAATGTCAATGTAAATAGAGCTGTTTTGGGATCTCCCAGCCAGCTTACTGTAGGAAGACCTATCTTAGACAGCATGATATTCAGTAGCCCGGTATCTGCAAACAGGAATCTCCATAGAACTGCTATAGCTACATTCCCTCCCAGTATTGAGGGAATGTAGTAAGCTGTCCTGAAAAAATTTACTCCTTTTAATTTAAAATTTAAAATATAAGCTATAAACAATGCAAAGGCAAGCTTTATAGGTACTGTCATAAATACATACTTAAATGTAATAATGAGTGCATCCAGAAATTTCTTATCCTTGGTAAATATATTTATATAATTATCCAGTCCTACAAACTTGGGAGCATTTAACAAATCGTACTCTGTAAAACTTAATACCAGCGTTGAAATAAAAGGT
>CAYYAV010000034.1:0-10714 GCA_964469865.1 uncultured Fusobacteriales bacterium
TATACTTCAAAAGCTGTAGTAATAGCAACAGGAGCTACTCCAAGAAAACTGCCGGCACCAGGAGTAAAAGAACTTTCAGGTAAAGGAATATCTTATTGTGCTACATGTGATGCTGATTTCTTCCAAGGATTAGAAGTATATGTTGTAGGTGGAGGAAACAGTGCTATGGAGGAAGCTATGTATCTTGCAAAATTTGCCAGACAGGTTCATATAGTGCATATGCTTGACAATTTTCAATGTGAGAACATAGTTCTGGAAAAAGTGAAAAATACTCCAAATATAGATATCAGATTAAAGACGGTAGTTGAAGAAGTTAAGGGAGAAGGCATTCTAGAGTCAATAGTTTTAAAAAATCTTGATTCAGGAGAAGTATATGAAGTCTTTGCTGATGAAGAAGATGGAACAATGGGGCTTTTCATATTTATAGGTTATGAACCACAGACAGAGCTGTTTAAAGGAAAAGTTGATATAGACCAATATGGATATATAGTTGCCGGTGAAAATACTCTGACAAATGTGCCAGGAGTATTTGTAGCTGGAGACTGTAGGATAAAAGATGTACGTCAGGTAGTTACGGCTGCAGCTGATGGAGCAGTATCCGCAATAATGGCTGAAAAGTATATAAGTGAACATTTTGAATAACAATTAAATTAAAATTGGAGGAGATAGTTATGTTAGAAGTAAATAAAGATACTTTTGAAGAAGAAGTTCTAAAAGCAGAAGGTTATGTATTTGTAGATTTCTGGAGTCAAGGATGTGAACCATGTAAAGCATTATTGCCTGAAGTGCATAAGCTTGCTGATAAATATGCAGAAAATCTAAAATTTGTGTCACTTGATACAACACAGGCAAGACGTCTGGCTATAACTCAGAAAGTTTTAGGATTACCTACACTTGCTATTTACAAAGATGGTACTAAGGTGGAAGAGGTTACAAAAGAAGATGCTACGATTGAAAATATTGAAGCATTAATAAAAAAATACATATAATAATAGTATATATAACAAAAATATATATAAAATAATTCGAGAGGAGAAAAGGATGAGTACTTTAGAGAACAAGAAAGTAGTTATAATCGGGGACAGAGATGGTGTACCAGGTCTAGCTATTGAAGAATGTGTAAAGACGATAAAAGGAACAGAAATAGTGTTTTCATCAACAGAATGCTTTGTCTGAACGGCTGCGGGTGCGATGGACCTTGAAAATCAGAAGCGTATAAAAGAGGCTACAGAGAAATTTGGAGCGGAAAACGTTGCTGTATTATTAGGTGCATCGGAAGCCGAAGCTGCTGGTCTAGCAGCTGAAACAGTAACTGTTGGGGATCCTACGTTTGCAGGACCACTGGCAGGAGTAGCACTGAACTTAATGGTATACCACGTAGTAGAAGATGAGGTAAAACAACAGGTAGATCCGTCAGTATATGAAGAGCAAGTAGGAATGATGGAAATGGTTCTTGATGTGGATGCTATATCACAAGAAATGAAGAGTGTACGTGGTGAATAGAAATGATAGGTAAAAGAAGCTTGACTTTTTGAAAGATTCTAGTCAAGTCATATTTTGCCATTTTGTAGTTTATCAATAGTTTGTAAAAAGTTTAATATAAAAATTTATGAATGTTTTAAAAGAAAGGAGAAAAGGATGAGTACTTTAGAGAACAAGAAAGTAGTTATAATCGGGGACAGAGATGGTGTACCAGGTCTAGCTATTGAAGAATGTGTAAAGACGATAAAAGGAACAGAAATAGTGTTTTCATCAACAGAATGCTTTGTCTGAACGGCTGCGGGTGCGATGGACCTTGAAAATCAGAAGCGTATAAAAGAGGCTACAGAGAAATTTGGAGCGGAAAACGTTGCTGTATTATTAGGTGCATCGGAAGCCGAAGCTGCTGGTCTAGCAGCTGAAACAGTAACTGTTGGGGATCCTACGTTTGCAGGACCACTGGCAGGAGTAGCACTGAACTTAATGGTATACCACGTAGTAGAAGATGAGGTAAAACAACAGGTAGATCCGTCAGTATATGAAGAGCAAGTAGGAATGATGGAAATGGTTCTTGATGTGGATGCTATATCACAAGAAATGAAGAGTGTACGTGGTGAATAGAAATGATAGGTAAAAGAAGCTTGACTTTTTGAAAGATTCTAGTCAAGTCATATTTTGCCATTTTGTGCTACTAAATTTTTTATTAAAATAATTTTAGAGCCAGAAAGGAGACGGGGGATACTCCCCTGTAATGATAATTATGAGTTATCCAGTATTAAAAGGAGCGGGATATATTTTAGTTCATACACCTGATATGATTGAAAATGGTTCAACATATACAACTGAAAAAATAACTAATCCTGATTCAGAATATTTAAGAGAAATGAAAAATCATATAAGAACATATGAGGAAGTTGTAGATTACCTGCCTAATCAGGTATATATCGGGAACAAAATTCCTGAACAGCTGAATGAATATCCTATGCCTTGGTACAATGTAAAGGATGTAAAAGGTGAACGTCATGGAAAATTTGGTCAGATAGTTCCTCAAGATGAATTTATTGCATTAATGCAGATGTGTGATACATTTGATCTTATAAAACTTTCTGAAGAATTCATTGAAAGTGTTAAACCTAAAGTTGAGGAAAACTTTAAAGAACTGTCACACCTGTTTGGTCATTTAAAAGGATCAGATATAAGTGACAAACCTGAAGATAGTCATGGACTGTATCATGATGGTAAACTGGTAGGATATGTAAAAAAAGCTCATGATGTGGATCCTAACCTAAATGCACATGTTATATATGAAAATTTAGTAGTAAAAGCTTCAGGAGTTATATCAGCTATAGAAGTATTAAAATCAACAGGAATAGATCCTAAGGAAATAGAATATGTAATAGAATGTTCTGAAGAGGCATGTGGAGATGTTAATCAGCGTGGTGGAGGAAATTTTGCAAAAGCAATAGCAGAAGCATGTAACCTGGTTAATGCTACAGGTTCTGATGTTCGTGGATTCTGTGCTGCTCCTACACATGCATTGATAAGTGCAGCATCACTGGTACAGTCAGGAGTTTATAAAAATGTTCTTGTAGTTGCTGGTGGAGCAACAGCAAAACTTGGAATGAATTCTAAAGACCATGTTAAGAAAGGATTGCCTGTACTGGAAGATGTTCTTGGAGGATTTGCAGTGCTTATAACTGAAAATGACGGAGTAAATCCAGTTATAAGGACTGATCTTGTAGGAAAACATAATGTCGGAACAGGAGCTGCACCTCAGGCAGTTATGACAGCACTAATAACAACAGGACTTAAAAAGGCTAATTTAAAAATATCTGATGTTGATGTATATTCAGTTGAGATGCAAAATCCTGATATAACTGTTGCGGCAGGGGCCGGAAATGTTCCTGAAGCAAATTATAAAATGATAGGTGCATTAGCTGTAATGGGGAAAGAAATTGAAAAGAAAGATTTGAATGCATTCATAGAAGCAAAAGGGCTACCTGGATGGGCACCTACTCAAGGACACATACCATCAGGAGTTCCGTATATAGGATTTTTAATTGATGATCTAACTTCAGGAAACAGAAATAGGGCTATGATAGTTGGAAAAGGAAGCCTGTTTCTTGGAAGAATGACAAATCAGTTTGACGGTGTTTCATTTATAGTTGAAAGAAACACGGGAGCAAAAGATGAAGGAAGCACTGTGTCTAAGGAAGAAATCAGGAAGATAATTGCAGAATCCATTAAAAAACTTGCTCAGAATATTACAGAAGAGTAGGGGTGATACTTATGAGTAAAAATATAATATCAGAAGTATTAATGGAAGTGGCTGAGGCCATTGAAACAGGAAATTTTGGAAAGAAGGTAAAAGTCGGAATAACTACATTAGGAAGTGAACACGGTACTGATAATGTTATAAAAGGTGCCCAGATTGCAAAGAATGATCTTTTTGATATAGTCTTAATAGGAAAAGGGCATGAAGACTTTGAAAGCCATGAAACAGACTGTGAAGCGACAGCACATAAGATAATGGAGGAACTGCTGGACAGCGGTGAAATTGCTGCCTGTGTAACAATGCATTATAATTTTCCGATAGGAGTATCAACTGTTGGAAGAGTTATAACACCTGCAAAGGGAAATGAAATGTTTATTGCAACTACAACTGGAACTTCTGCAACTGATAGAGTTGAAGCGATGGTAAGAAATACAATATATGGAATAGCTACAGCTAAAGCTGCGGGCATAAAGGATCCTACAGTAGGGATAATAAATATAGACGGTGCAAGGCCTACTGAAAAAATATTGCTGGAACTTCAGAAAAACGGATATGAATTTAAATTTACAGAATCACAGAGAGCTGATGGTGGAGCTGTAATGAGAGGAAATGACCTGTTAATGGGAACTCCTGATGTAATGGTAACAGATTCGTTAACAGGAAACCTGTTTATGAAAATATTTTCATCCTACACAACAGGCGGAGACTACGAAGCACAAGGTTTTGGGTATGGACCTGGAGTAGGAGAAGATTACGACAGGAGAATTCTAATCCTTTCAAGGGCATCAGGATCCCCTGTTGTGGCAAAAGCACTGCAATATGCATATGAAGTTTCTCTCGGAAAAGTAAATGAAAAGGCTAGAGAAGAATATAAGAAAGCTAAAGCTGCAGGGCTGGATGAACTTTTTGCTGAGTTAAAGAGCAGAAAACAGGATTCAAAGCAGGAAGAAGAAGTAAAAATGCCGGAAAAAGAAGTAGTTACTGCAGAAATAGCCGGAATAGATGTTATGGATCTGGAAGATGCTGTCAGAATACTATGGAAACAGAATATCTACGCAGAAAGCGGCATGGGATGTACAGGACCTATAGTACTCATCCACGTTGATAAGAAGGAAAAGGCTGCTGAGATACTTAAGGCTGAAAATCTTATATCGTAATTGAATTATTGACATTAAATTTGTTTAATCAAAATTTATATAGCTGATTAGGAGGTTATCTAATGAAATTAGAATTGGGAAAGATTAAAATTAATGACATCCAGTTTTCTGATAAGACTTATGTTGAAAACCATGTTCTTTATGTAAATAAGGAAGAAGTGGAGAAACTTGTCTTAGAAGATGATAAGCTGATAGGATGTAATCTTGAAATTGCAAGACCGGGAGACAGCACTAGAATAACTCCGGTTAAGGATGTAATTGAACCACGTGTAAAAGTGAGCGGTGGTGAAATTTTCCCTGGTGTAATAGGAAAAGTAAGTCCTACAGTAGGAGAAGGAAGGACTCATGCATTAGACGGTTGTACAGTTATTACAGTAGGACGTATAGTAGGATTCCAGGAAGGTGTAATAGATATGAGTGGACCTGCGGCTCCTTACTGCCCATTCTCAGAAACTGTGAATTTATGCGTAGTTATAGAACCACAGGAAGGGCTTGAAACACATGTCTATGAAAAGGCAGGACGTCTTGCAGGACTTAAAGTAGCTACATTCTTAGGAGAAACTGCAAGAAACCTTGAACCTGATACATTGGAAGTATATGAAACTAAGCCTATATTTGAACAGGCAGCAATGTATCCAGATCTTCCAAAGGTAGGATATGTACACATGCTTCAGTCACAAGGATTATTACATGATACTTATTACTATGGAGTAGATGCTAAGGATTTTGTACCTACTTTCATGTATCCTACAGAAATTATGGATGGTGCTATTGTATCAGGTAACTGTGTTGCTCCATGTGATAAAGTTACAACATATCATCACCAGCATAACCCTGTTATAGATGACTGCTATAAATATCATGGAAAGGAAATAAATTTCATGGGAGTTATCCTTACTAATGAAAATGTATTTTTAGCAGATAAGGAACGTCATTCAGATATGGTTGCAAAACTTGCTGAATGGATGGGACTGGACGGAGTGCTAATAACAGAAGAAGGATATGGAAACCCTGATACAGACTTGATGATGAACTGTCAGAAAGTTGAAAGAAAAGGTGTCAAAGTAGTCCTTATAACAGATGAATTCCCTGGTAAAGATGGTAAATCACAGTCACTTGCTGATACTTGTGAAGAAGCTACAGCTCTTGCTTCATGTGGACAAGGAAATGCTACATTGAAGTTCCCTGTTATGGATAAAATAATAGGAATGACTGATTATATTGAAAGCCAGATAGGTGGTTGGGCAGGATGTATAAATGAAGACGGTTCATTTGAAGCTGAACTTCAGATTATAATAGCATCAACTATAGCAAATGGATTTAATAAACTTGCGGCGAGAGGATATTAAGGAGGTATTAAAGATGGCGAAATATAAAGTAGTACATTATATAAATCAATTTTTTGCAGGAATTGGTGGAGAGGAAATGGCAGGAGTAAAACCAGAAGTTAAAACTGAATTACCGCCTATATCCCAACAATTGAAAGCACAGTTAGGTGAAGATTATGAAATTGTCGCAACGGTAGTGTGTGGAGATAACTATTTTGGTGAAAATCTGGAAGAAGCAACAAATACAATATTAGAAATGGTTAAAAAATATGAACCTAATGTATTTGTGGCAGGTCCTGCATTCAATGCCGGTAGATATGGAGTTGCCTGTGGAACTATATGTAAGGCTGTAGAAGAAAAGCTAGGAATTCCTACAGTTACGGCAGCTTATGAAGAAAACCCGGGTGTGGACATGTTCAGGCAGGATGTTATTATCGTAAAGACCGGAGATTCTGCAGCAACTATGAGAAAAGCTTTACCTGCCATGGCAGCATTAATAAAGAAAATGGCGACAGGAGAAGAAATACTAGGACCTGCAATAGAAGGATATCATGAAAGAGGAATAAGGGTAAACTATTTTGCAGAAGAAAGAGCATCAACAAGAGCAATGAAAATGCTTATCAAGAAAATGAAAGGTGAGCCGTTTGAAACAGACTTGCCAATGCCTAAATTTGACAGGGTAGATCCTGCTGAACCTATTAAGGATATTAAAAAAGCTAAAATAGCGGTAGTAACTTCAGGAGGAATAGTACCTCATGCTAATCCTGACCGTATTGAATCATCAAATGCTACTAAATACGGAGCATATACAATAGAGGGAATGGATAGTATGCCTGCTGATGTTTATACAACTATTCACGGAGGATATGATAGACAGTTCGTTATAGAAAATCCTAACCTTGTAGTTCCACTTGATGTGTTAAGGGAAATGGAAAAAGATGGAGAATTTGGAGAGCTGTATAATACATTCTTCTCTACAACAGGAACAGGAACAGCAACTGGATCTGCTGCTAAATTTGGGACTGAAATAGGACAGAAGCTGATTGATGAACATGTAGACGCAGTTATCCTTGTATCTACTTGAGGAACTTGTACACGTTGCGGTGCAACGATGGTTAAAGGTATCGAAAGATACGGAATACCTGTAGTTCATATGGCTACAGTAGTACCTATCTCACTTACAATAGGAGCTAACAGGATTATACCTGGTGTTGGTATACCTTATCCACTTGGAGATCCTACTCAAGGTGAGGTAGATTCTAAGAAAATACGTAAACGTATGGTTAGAAGAGCTTTAAAAGCATTACAGACACCTGTTACAGGGCAGACTGTATTTGAAAAAGATGATTTTTAATTAAAAATTTAGTCAGGAGGGACTAACGCATGGTAGATAACAGTGGTGCAGTTAACTGGAAAAGAATTTTAATACTTGCCGGAGCAATTATTGCGTTCACTATTGGTTCGGGATTTGCCACAGGACAGGAGATAGTTCAGTATTATACAGCATATGGTATGCATACTCTTTCTGTTTTAGCAGTATTTGTAATAGCATTCTTATATTATAACTTTGCTTTTGCCAATGCAGGAGCAGAAGAAAAATTTGAAAAAGCAAATGATATATATAAATATTATTGTGGAAAACAGCTGGGAACATTCTTTGATTATTATTCTACAATATTCTGTTATATGTCTTTGTGGGTAATGGTAGGGGGAGCAGGAAAAAATCTTAATGAGGCTTATGGATTGCCGCTCTGGGTCGGAGCAGTAATACTTATAGTATTAACTGTAATAACGGTTATAGGAGGACTTAACTCTCTTGTAGATGCCATAGGTATAGTTGGACCTGCAATAGTTGTTTTGTGTATAGCAATAGGTCTTATTACTTTTGTAAGGGATGCCGGAAATATTCCTGCAGGTCTGGAAGCAATAAAGACAGGTGCTCTGGAAGGAGCTGCACAAGGAGAAACTATAAAGAATGCAGGTGCAAACTGGCTCATATCAGGACTATCATATGCAGGATTTGTGCTTTTATGGTTTGCCAGCTTTACTACAGCCTTAGCTACAGCTAACAGTAAAAAAGACTTACGTTATGGTATAATCTGGGGAACAGCGGCATTGGCAGTTGCTATAATAGTAGTTTCATTTGCACAGATTGCAAATATAAATACAGGAGCTAATGGACTATATGTATGGAATGCAGGTATCCCTAACCTTATACTTGCCAATTCGATAGTACCTATTTTTTCGAAAATATTTGCATTAGTTGTATTTGCAGGAATTTATACAACTGCAGTGCCTCTGCTTTATAATCCTGTAGCAAGATTTTCCGAAGAGGGAACATCTAAGTTTAAGATTCTTACAGTAATACTGGCAGGTATAGCTCTAGTAGTAGGATTATACTTAGACTTTAGAGTACTTGTGAATACAATATATGTATTAAACGGCTATGTTGGTGCAGTACTTATAGTATTCATGCTATGGAAAACTTTTAAGAAAATTCAGGCTAAAAAACAATAATTAAGAAACAGTGATATGGAAATTGAATATTGATGGAGATACTCTAGGGAGAATGCTTAGATTATCTCTGTCAGATATTATTAGAAATTATAAAAGGAGACATCTATGTGGAACTTGGATAAAGCAATACTAATTACTAATAATGAAAAAGTCGTTGAAAAATATAATAAGAAATTAAAATGTATCTTTTTAGAAGAATATGAAGAAGTTTTAATTAAAGTGAGAGATTTAGTCTATGATAGACATTTACTTTTGACACATCCACAGGCTTCGAGCCTCAAGCCCAATCAGACACCATACAGATCAGTAGTAGTTTATCCTAGTGAGGGGAAAGATAATACTAAAGATATCATGCTTATTGAAAAATGTATAGAGGTATTTAATCAATGGCGGGATATAGCTCCTACTCCTAAAACTTATGAAAATAAAGTTGCAGAAGATTTTAAAACTATTGATTTATCAATAGTTGATAACATCATACCGCGTATGGGCTAAAGTAAGGTAACAATTTATTAACATAAATTTATAAAGAAGGGAGAACTATGACTGATGTATTAATACGATATCTATTAATTCATCTATTGTCATATATAGAAATATGAGTGAAAATAAAAAAGATAATTCAGTTTACATTATTTCAGTTTCAGTTGTAACCCTTGTTGTTTTATTTGGTCTAGTATTTCCAAAAAATTTTGAAATGTTTGCAAATATTTTACTAAAAGGAATAGTACGTAATTTTGGATGGTTCTATACACTGGCAATGACAAGTTTTGTAGTTTTTGCAATATGGATAGCATATTTTAGTAAATATAAGGACATGAAATTAGGACCGGAAGATTCAAAACCTGAATATAGTAATGTATCATGGTTTGCAATGCTATTTTCTGCAGGAATGGGAATAGGTCTTGTCTTTTACGGAATATACGAACCACTTTATCATTACATTAATCCTATAGGATATGAATCAATGTCAATAGATGCAGCAAAATTTGCCATGACAAAATCATATTTACATTGGGGACTTCATCCGTGGGCTAACTATAGTATATTAGGATTAGGACTGGCATACATGCAGTTCAGAAAAAATAAGCCGGGGCTTATAAGTACACTTTTCATTCCTCTTATAGGTGAAGAAAAGGCAAAAGGACCTATAGGAAAAATGATAGATATACTGGCTATATTTGCTACAGCAGCTGGTATGGCAACTTCATTAGGTCTTGGAACATATCAGATAAACAGCGGATTAAATTTTATATTCAAAATTCCTGAAAATAACCTTGTACAAATAATAATAGTAGTTGTCATTACTGTTATATATACATGGACTGCGGTAACAGGAATTGATAAAGGAATAAAATTGATCTCAAATCTCAATATGATCTTAGTTGTAGCTCTTCTTGGACTATCAATCATATTTGGTCCAACTATTGATATACTGAATATATTCGGTGAAAGTACTGGAAACTATTTACAGAGTTTATTATCAAATACTTTTGAAATAGGGGCTTTCAATAAAGGAGATTGGCACGGAGCATGGACAATATTCTACTGGGCATGGTGGATTGCATGGGCACCATTCACAGGAACATTTATTGCAAGAATTTCCAAAGGACGTACTATTAAGGAGTTTATCAGCGGAGTTCTGATAGTTCCGTCACTTGTATCATTTTTCTGGTTTTCTATTTTTGGAGCTATTGACTTTTCGGTTGAAAAAGAAGTACTGCTTCAAGCTGTAAAGAGTGCATCTACAGCATTTTTTACAGTTATGAGTAGCATAACCCTCGGTAATCTGATATCAGTAATAGCAATTGCATTATTATTCACGTTTTTTATAACTTCTGCAAATTCTGCAACATTTGTATTAGGAATGTTATCTGATGACGGAAATCTGGATCCACCTAACTCTAAAAAATTTGTATGGGGTATTGTACAGTCAGCATTGGCTTTATCATTAATGG
>CAYYAV010000035.1:0-3729 GCA_964469865.1 uncultured Fusobacteriales bacterium
TGATACAGCAAGCAGTACAGCCAGCGATAAAACTACCCTTTTTTTCATTTTTTTCACCTTTTCTTTCTTTTGAATTTTATTAGTCTTCCCTTTAATAATATACCATATTAATATAAAATTTGCACATTTAAAAAATATTTTTATAAGACTTTTATTCTCCATATATATGTAAATCTTTGATAAATACTTATAAATTCATCATTCAGATAATTTATATATATTTTCAATAGAAAATATACTTTTATTATATTATATTTATAGTTTAACAAATATAAAGCTTATTTTTTGCTTCATCTTAGCAACAAAAAATAGGATATCCTTAATATGAAACTATTAAGATACCCTATTTGAAAAAATTTTTATTTAATTACACTAATTCAATTATTGCCAGTTCTGCTGAATCCCCTCTTCTTACATCTGTTTTTATGATTCTTGTATATCCACCATTTCTTTCGGCATATTTAGGAGCAATCTCATTGAATATCTTCGCAACTGCTTCTTCATTCCTTAAGAATGCAAATGCCTGTCTCCTTAGATGCACTTTTCTTGCAGCATCATCTGAAGAGTTAGCTTTCTTACCTAATGTAATTGCCTTTTCGACAAACTTTCTCAACTCTTTTGCCCTAGTTAATGTTGTTTCTATTCTTTCAGCTTTTACTAAAGAAATCGTCATATTTTTAAGCATAGCTAACCTATGATCACTTCTTCTACCTAATTTCCTATATGATTTATTATGATTCATTTATCCGCTTCCCTCCTTGATTCTAAAATTATTTATTAATTTCCGGCTTCTTCACTAAGATCATAGCCAAGTTCTTTCATTTTATCAATGATCTCATTTAAGGATTTTCTTCCCAGATTCTTAATTTTGAGCAATTCGACATATGACATTGAAGTCAGATCAGATATCGTATTTACTCCTGCTTTCTTTAGACAGTTATAAGATCTTACAGTAAAATCTAATTCTTCAATTTTCATATCTTCTATATTATTTTCAATTTCATTTGTCGTTACTAAATCTTCATCTTCATTATTTCTGTATTTACTCATACTGTTCCCGATATTTGTGAAAGGATTTATATGGGTAGTCAATAATTCTACAGCATATGATAATGCATCCTGAATCTCAATACTGCCATCTGTTGCTATTTCCAGTATAAGCTTGTCATAGTTTGTAACTCTTCCAACCATTGTATCTTCTACAGTGTAGTTTACTTTCTTTATAGGTGTGTATATGGCATCAACAGCAAGATATCCTATCGGCCATCCTTCAGTATCTATTTCATCTGAAACTACAAAACCTTCACCTGAATCAACTAGAAATTCCATGTTTATCTCTTTATCTGTAGTTATAGTCGCTATAACCTGATCCGTATTTATAACCTTTATTCCAGGTTCAACTTTTATATCAGCAGCTGTTATTGTGGCAGGACCTTTTACTGTCAGTGTCATTTTTTTCTCTCCAGGTTCATCTGTTTCAACAACTATTTCTTTTATATTCAGAATAATATCTGTTACAGCCTCCTTAACACCCGAGATAGTAGAAAATTCGTTAAGGACTCCGTCTATTCTGACACCCTTTATTGCTGATCCCGGAATTGATGATAACAGTATCCTTCTTAGAGCATTTCCGATAGTATTTCCATAACCTCTGTATAAAGGCTCCAATATATATTTTGCAGTATACTGACTTTCCTTTATTTCTGTTAATTTTATATTTTTAGCTATTTTTTCAATATTTAACAAGCTAAACCATCTCCTTGGATTATAATATTATTATCTAGAATAGAATTCGATAATCATAGCTTCGTTGATTTCGAAGTCAACTGCATCTCTTCCAGGATTTTCTAACACTTTAGCTGTCAATGTACCTTCTTCTAATGATAACCACCCTGGAACAGTCTTCTGTCCAACCGATTCTTTAATTACAGATAATTCCTTTGAATTTTCTTTTACTGTAATTACATCTCCCTGTTTTACCCTGTATGATGCAATATTAACTCTCTTTCCGTTTATTAAGACATGTCCGTGACTGACAATCTGTCTAGCCTGTCTTCTGGTTGTTCCAAATCCAAGCCTATAAACAACATTATCCAGTCTCCTTTCCAGGTACTGAAGTAATAATTCCCCTGTCACTCCTTCTTTTCTGGTAGCCTCTTCATATAATTTATAGAACTGCTTTTCCTGCACCCCATAAACAAATCTGGCTTTCTGTTTTTCTCTTAACTGCGTTCCATACTCAGTCAATTTTCTATTTGCATTTGGTCTTATATTTCTGCTTGATTTTTTATTTACTCCTAGAATACTTGGTTCTAATCCAAGATTTCTACATTTTTTTAAAACCGGCTGTCTATTTCTTGCCATTTATCTATATCCTCCTTATTTAATAAATTTATGGTCTTCTCTTCTTAGGTGGTCTTGCACCGTTATGAGGTACTGGAGTTATATCAACTATTCTAGTTACTTCTAATCCAGTTGCCTGTATTGATCTTATGGAAGCTTCTCTTCCTGATCCAGGACCCTTTATTTTGATTTCTATCTGTTTCATTCCGTTTTCTATAGCAACTTGTGCCGCCTGTTCAGCTGCTATCTGAGCTGCAAACGGAGTGCCTTTCTTAGTTCCCTTGAATCCCGAAGTCCCTCCTGATTTCCAGATTACTACTTTTCCTTCTGCATCTGTTATAGTTACAACAGTATTGTTAAAAGTAGAATGTATGTATGCTATTCCATTAGGAATATTCTTTAATTTTTTCTTTTTTGAAACTGCTGGTTTTTTAGCCACTTATGGTTTCCTCCTTAACTTAGATAATTTTATTTTTTCTTAGCTATTGCCATTTTTACAGGCCCTTTTCTAGTTCTTGCGTTCGTCTTAGTCTTCTGCCCTCTTACAGGTAATCCGTTTCTGTGCCTTAGACCTCTGTAGCTTTTGATGTCAAGTAATCTTTTAATATTAAGCCTTATCTCTTTTCTCAGCTCTCCTTCAATCTTGTATTCTTCCACTACTGTCCTTATTTTTCCTATCTGTTCTTCTGTCAAGTCTTTTACTTTAGTGTCCTTATCGACACCTACTTTTTCTAAAATCTCGTTTGAAGTACTTCTACCGATTCCAAAGATATAAGTTAAAGAAATCTCTACTCTTTTATTTCTTGGAATATCTACTCCCGCTATTCTAGCCAATTCTTTTCCTCCTCTGTTTTTTGATATTTTAATCTTCTTCAATATGCCCTTACATAAGTAAATAAGGATAAGCCCTACAGCCAACATATCTTTACAATTTTTATTACATATCATATTTTTATTATCAATATAATTAAATAAAAATTTTTCAGATTGCCTTTTGTCCTGGTTATTATCCTTGTATTTGCTTATGTTTAGGGTTTTCGCATATGATTCTTACTTTTCCGTGACGTTTGATTATCTTACATTTGTCACAGATAGGTTTTACTGAAGCTTTTACTTTCATTAAAAACCCTCCTTCCAAAATAATGTTATTTTTTTCTATATACAATTCTTCCTCTTGACAGATCATACGGAGAAACTTCTACCGTAACCTTGTCTCCAGGAAGTATCTTGATATAGTTCATTCTCATTTTCCCTGAGATATGTCCTAATACTTCATGCCCATTTTCCAATCTTACCTGAAACATGGCATTTGGTAAGGCTTCTATTATTTCACCTTCCAGTTCCAGAACATCTTGTTTTGCCATAAAAATCACCTCGGATCCTTTC
>CAYYAV010000035.1:3829-10598 GCA_964469865.1 uncultured Fusobacteriales bacterium
AATATGCCGGAAAATGAAAAGAATGAAGACAAGGTATACAAATATGATGCCTTTATAAGTTACAGGCATACACTGCCTGATTCCACTGTCGCAGCCGGACTCCAGACTATGATAGAAAAATTCAAGGTCCCGAAGTTTCTTGGAACAAGGAACCATAATAGGCAATTCAGGGTTTTCAGGGATAGGGATGAGCTTACTACAAAGGATCTGAGTACTATGATTCAGGAAGCTCTCAAGGATTCTGAATTCCTGATTGTCGTCTGCTCTAAAAGAACACCTTTAAGTCCATGGTGTACGAAAGAAGTCCACGAATTCAGAAAAACACACGATGACAGCAAGATTATTCCACTTCTTATTGAGGGGGAGCCTGAAGAATCTTTCAATACAGAACTCAAAACCTTGAAAATGAGGTTTGTCAATACTGATAATAATGAAGAAGAAAAAGAACTGGAACTCTTAGCAGCCGATATACGTCCTGATGAAGTTAAATTTCCGTCTTTTAAGGGATACGAGGAACTGGAAAAAAGTAAGGATCCCATGCTGCAGGATCTTACCAGAAAATCTCTTTTGCTTCTGAAAAAAACGGAAATCTACAGGATAATGGCTACCATACTTGATGTGAGCTATGGAGACTTAAAGCTGCGCCACAGGGAAAGGGCACTCAAAAAGATCATATATGCTTCGGTATTTTCTTCTATAGCAATGCTTATTTTCGGCATAAGTGTCACATCTCTGTATATAAAATCCGTTATTTCTGAAAGGAAAGCTAATGAGCAGTCATCCCTTATGACTCTTAACATGGCAGATACCTCCAATGAAGAAGGGAACCGGTTTCTCTCCCTCCTTATTGCCAGAGAGGCTATGAGGAAAGTAAATCCGAAAATGGATCAGTATGACAAGATAATGGCACAGTATACAAGAGTTTTAAATGACTCCCTACTTGCATTACCTTATTCCAGTGAATTTATATTCCCTACAAATACCCAGTATTCATTTTTTGCTGTAAGTAAGGACAGCAAATGGATTATAGCTAACGGAAACCTGAATAATGCACATATATACAGTCTTGAAAACGGAGCCAGATTGAAAACCCTTACTTTTGAATCTCCCGTAACTTCTTTTGCAGTGTCTCCGGACAACAGAAAAATATTCACAGGGACTGCTGACGGAAAAATTTTTTCAGTAGATGCCCAGAACTATGAAAAATCTGAAATTATGAACAAATCGGAAAATATAACCACCGGAATGGCCGTATCCCCTGACGGAAAATATCTTTACGTCCGTAAAGGACCATTCATACTGGAAGTATTGAACACTTCAACATTACAGAAACTGTCTGCTGTAACCTTTGAAAAGGATAATACATTAAAAGTGTTCAAAATAAATCCCGTAACAAATAATTTCTTTATAATAACAGCAGATAATTCTTTAAAAGAATATGATGTCTTAACCGGAAAACTATTAAAACAGCATGCCGATCCGACGGATAATAAGTATTCCTTTTCAAGAGTAATGAATGTATCTGAAAACGGAATTCTTGCCTATTCAGATCCGGTAGATACTGCTTATAGGATTGTGATAAAAAATCTTAACACAGGACAGATAAATTATGGCAACAATATTCTTGCTCAACCTTTTTCTATACAGATCAGCGATACTGGGAACTATTTATTTGTCAGCGAAAAAAGAAGTCTCATTTCAAGATTTAACATCCAAAATCTGTCACAGGGAGAAGAAATAAATAAAACCGAACGTACTGCCTACTATATGACTACCGAAAACAACTATATAAAGAATATTTTTCTCAGTCAGAATGAAAAAATTCTTATGGCAGTAATGGAAAATAACAAAATTGAAATCTTTGAAGGAGTTGACGTAGCAGGCACTCCAATTTCCTATGTAAGTGATTCAGGAAAATATAACGGTGACATATTAATATCAGAATTTACTCCTGACAACAGGAAAATAGTAACTTCCTCCTTTGATGGCTTCATAAGAGTCATAAATTCCATGTCAACGGTAGAAACCCATCCTCTACAGGGAAGGATTATAGGAAGCTCAAGGGATAAGAACAATCTTCTGATTTATAATGACGGGAATCTGATAAGATATAACTTTATAGATAATAAGACTACTGTTCTCGGTAAACCTGCAAAGGAATTTTTCCATATATATGCTTCCTTTGCGTCAAATAATGATGTGTCTTTAGTCGCATTATCCAGCCTAAACGGAGAAGCTGCTGATATATTTGATGTAAAAAGTAAGACCCGTATATATACTACGAAATTTCATGAAACTTCTCCAGGTAAGATCCCTTTTATAAAGAAAGTTGAATTCAGCATGGATGGGAAATATGTATTTACATTAGGATCTGATAATAAAATTTTTGTTTCTGAGGCAAAGACGGGAAAATTCTTATTTTCCATGGAAAACAGGGAAAACGGCGAGGCTTCTACTTTCACATTGAGCAATGATGACAATTTTATAGCTGTAAACTATGTAACAGGAAAAACATCAATATTCTCCCTTGACACTAAAGAAGTTATTAAAACTCTTGATGGGGAGATACTTCATATTGAAAACAAAGGAAAAGACCTTAAAAAACTTTATGGACAGCATGGAAACAGATTATTTTATTATATACCCAATAAGAAACCTGTCTATTATACCGACAATAATGAAAGGCAAGGAAGCAGAAACATAACACTCAATAACGAGACTGTCTCTTCTGACGGGAAATATCTTATCGTTAATATTGCCAGTAACGATACTGTCATCATCGACTTAGCTACGGGAGAAAAGATAAGGACATTAAAGACGGCAAGGGAATTTCTAAACAGTATCCCGGTTATTAATTTTAATAACACAAGAATTGCATATAGCTATGACAAAGATAAAATTCTAATAACAGAAATGTATACTACGGAAAAACTTTCAGAAATGGCTGCGAATCTGTTAAAGAAAAGGGAAATGACCGATGAGGAATATAATTATATTGGAAGGAGAAGATAACTTATGAAAAAATTGTCCAGCAGCATCAGGTACTATTTTAATAAAAATCTATGGATTATCTATATATTAGGATTTATTCTCAGCCTTATCGGAAGCTTCCAGGTTTATCACGGAAAATTTGACAGCTTCTTTAAGGAGTTTTCTGTAATTGTTATTTCCGTATTAAAACTTTTCTTATTCTCCCCTACTGAAGGTTTCCTGAAATCTCAGCCCTTGGCTTATGAGCTGGCTGTATGGATTGCTCCTATCGGAACTGTCCTTGCAACATTCTCAATATTTAAAAAATTCTACACTGCTGTACGTCTCCAGCTTCTTCATCTCAGCAGAAAGCATATAATAGTAATGGGGCTGAATGATTATAGTCTTATATTCATGAGAAACTTTATAAATTCCTCTTTAAAGGGAAGGATCCTTTGTATCGTACCGGAAAATACTGAAATAAAGAAAATAGAAAAACTACATAAGATGGGCATCCTTACATGCTCTCTGGACTACCTGTCAGCTATTAGCAAGGAAAATTTAAGAACAGCTGCTGAATTCAAATTTTCCTCTGTAAAGACCGTCCTGTGCTTTGATGATGAACCACAGAACTATGGGCATATCAAAGCTCTTTCCAAGCTCATAAATACAGGGAAAGATACTGTTGATGTATATATGTGCATTAAAAATAAAAGGATCCAGAATATTATCCAACATGAAATGGATAAGATACTACCTTTTGATATCCATTATTTCAATATTTTTGATCTAATATCACATGATTTAGTGAATAATAAGAAATTTAAACTCTACTCTGTAAAAGGATTAAAGAAAGACTGGAATTCCTTTACTTTGAATTCCATTGAAGATATTTCTAAGCTCATAGGAAATGCCCATATTCTCTTGATAGGATTCTCTGAATTTGGGAGGGCTTTTCTTGAAACTGCAGCAAACCAGTCTGTTATCAATATTCACGAAAATATGGATATGACTGTTGTCGACCTGAAAGCCGAAACTCTCCTTAATGAATACAGGGCTACTGTAAGAAATCTTGATAGTATTGCAGACATGGATATCATCAATGGCGATATCCTTCACAATTCCATCCAGAAACAGCTAAGGAGAATTCATTCTGAAAGACCCTTCACATCAGTAGTATTTGCAACTAAGAATACCCTGGATAATCTTGTATTTCTTGACTTGATGAATGACTGTCTCAAAAATGTAAGCATCGCCCTCTATTGTGAAAACATTCAGGAGATATCTCCTTTAATCAAGGCAGTCAAAGACAGGTATAGCTCTATGACTGTCTTCGGAGACCTGTCCGCTATATTAAACCCGAAAACAGTAATAAATGAACTTCTTGACAGTGAAGCAAAAAAAATTAATGCTTCCTATAACTACTTAAGTGCATCTGTATTTAATCATGAACCCCCTTTGGAAACAGTCATTGAACAGTGGAACAGACTTTCAAATATAAAAAAGGAATCGAACAGGAACCAGTTTATGCATCAAAATATAAAAAAGGATATTTTAATTAAAATTACTGAACTGGATGGATATCCTGATACAGTACAGGGGCTCATTGAATTCTGGAAAGGCAGGATTGAAAACCTTCCTATTCCCGAACAGGTCGATATAATTGAAAGAGATCCTTTTATGAACTATATGTGCGGTCTCGAACATAAACGTTGGAACAACTTCTACTATATGAAAAATTTTATCTATTCTGAAACCAAGGATGAAATTAACCGTACACATAACTGTCTCGTAGACAACTGGAGCCAGTTCCTGAAAGGACCACATAGAAATACTATAATATATGACTTTCTTTCAGTGCTGAATATCAGATAAAACAAAAAAAGAAGCTGCCTCTAAAAATTTTTGAGACAGCTCTTATTTTCTTATATCTAATCTTTTACACTTAATATGACAGGTTTTCCATCAATAATAGCTAAGCTATGTTCATACTGGGCGGATCTTGAGCCATCCTTTGTTACGGCAGTCCACATATCTTTCAGTATCTTTACCTGATAATTACCTGCATTTACCATAGGTTCTACAGTAATGACCATCCCATCTTCTATTTTTGCTCCCGTCCCTGCCTTCCCGTAATTGGGGACCATAGGATCCTCATGCATCTGCTTTCCTACTCCGTGTCCGGCAAAATCCCTTACCAGGGAAAACCCGAAACTTTCGACATATTCCTGGATAGCATGTCCTATATCTCCTATCCTGTTTCCTGCCCTTGCTGTTTCTATTCCTATTTCCCTTGCTTTTTCAGTAACTTCCATCAGTTTTCTTGAAGTCTCGTCTATTTCCCCTACGGCATAAGTGACAGCTGCATCTCCATAATAGCCATCCAGTATGGTAACAGTATCTATAGTAAGTATATCTCCGTCTTTCAGGATCTTATCCTTTCTGGGAATACCATGGACTACTTCTTCATTTACAGAAATACATGTTGCTGCCGGATATGGCGGATAAGGTCTTCCTATATCATAATCCTTGGTTCCGGGAATAGCACCCTGACTTCTTATGTAGTCTTCTGCAATCTGATCGAGTTCATATGTACTGATCCCTTTCCTGACATATCGTGGAAGAACATCTTCAAAAAGCCTTGCTATTATTTCGTTCGCCTTCTTTATTTTCTTTATTTCATCTAATGTCTTATAAATTATCATTTTATACTTCTTTCTATGCTAAAATATATACTTATATGTTTTTCTGTAATTTTATTAACTTTCCAGTATTTTCACAATATCTTCCGTTATTTTTTCAAGCCCCCTGGTTCCATCAACTTCGAAAACTTTTCCCTTTTTTTTATAGTAGTCAAGTACTGGGGCCGTCTGTTCATTATAAACTGCCAATCTTTTCTTTACAGTTTCCTCATTATCGTCCGCTCTCTGTTCTAAATCTTCTTCCTTTTCGTCTATAGGCGGATTATATTTGATATGATATATTTTACCTGTCTTCCTGGAGACCCTTCTTCCTGTAATCCTTTCTATAATTTCCTCATCATTTACATTCAGAGCTATTACCTTGTCTATCTCCTTTCCTATTTTTTCCATTATCCTGTCAAGGCTTTCTGCCTGGATAACTGTTCTAGGAAAACCGTCCAGTATAAATCCATTTTCACAGTCAGATTCTTGAAGCCTTGCTTCTACCAGTCCATTAACTATTTCATCAGAGACAAGTTTACCTTGATCCATCAATTTTTTTGCTTCCAGTCCCAATGGAGTCTGATTTGCTATTGCAGTTCTAAGTATATCCCCTGTTGATATTTGAGGTATTCCATATTTTTTTATCAGTTCCTTTGCCTGAGTTCCTTTACCTGCTCCTGGGGCACCAAACAATATTATATTCATACTTCTAATATGTATGATTTTATTTTCAGATTCCTAAAAATCATACTCTCCTTTCTGTTTTTGTATTTCTTTCCTTTAATTATTCTATCATATTTTTTTATAAATTTGAATTATAATGAAATACCATTTTTTTAATTCTTGTTTTTTCTTTCTTAAAATGTTATTATTTCATTGTAAAATACACTATTGACAAAGGAGCCGCTTATGAAATACAATTTTGATGAAATTATAAATAGGAAGGACAATCACTCGGTAAAGTACAATGAACTTGGCAGATTTGGAACAGATGATATCATCCCCTTATGGATAGCCGATATGGATTTCAGAACTGCAGAACCTGTAGTAAGGGCTTTAAAGGAAAAGGCAGATCACGGTATCTTCGGTTATGTATACAGACCTGACGAATACTT
>CAYYAV010000036.1:0-10477 GCA_964469865.1 uncultured Fusobacteriales bacterium
AAATTAATTATTAGATATTTTAAAAAAATGTCGCATTTAATATTGCAATTTACTGTATATAAAGAAGAAAGGACCAAATTATACGATAATTCTATTAGGCATAGTCGTATTTTCTGTAATATGTTCAATTTTTGGAATATTATAGGAGGCATAGTAATGAATATATATGAAAGATATAATCTGAAAAGAGTGATAAATGCAAGTGGAAAAATGACAGTACTTGGAGTTTCAAGAGTTTCTGAAGATGTGTTAAAAGATTTAAACGAAGGTGCAAGAAATTTTTTTGAAATGGATGCTCTGATAAAAGAGACCGGAAATTATATTTCGAGAATGATAGGTTGTGAAAGTGCCATGGTTGTTTCCTCAGCTTCAGCTGGAATAGTACTTTCAGTGGCAGGATTAATAGGAAACAGAGATTCTTATCATATAAATCATCCATACGATGGAAAATATAGAAAAAATGAAATAATAATTCCTAAAGGACATTGTATCGATTATGGTACCAGTATAGAATTGATGATAAATCTTGGAGGAGGTAAAGTCATAGAAGCAGGGTATTCTAATGTGTGTACAGGAGAACATATCTTGACTAAAAAAACAGAAAATACAGCTGCAGTCCTTTATGTCAAAAGTCATCATACTGTACAAAAATCAATGCTAAGTATTGAGGAAGCAATAGAAATTTCTCATAGCTTAGAAGTACCTGTAATTATTGATGCTGCAGCAGAAGAAGATTTAAGGGTTTATATAGAAAAAGGAGCAGATATTGTAATTTATAGTGGTTCAAAAGCTATTGGGGGACCTACTTCGGGATTAATAATTGGAAAGAAAAAATATATTGATATGATATTATTACAAAATAAAGGTATTGGTCGTGCTATGAAAATAGGTAAAGAAGGGGTACTTGGATTGACAAAAGCAGTAGAGTCTTATTTGAAAAAACCTGAAACTGACATGGAAATAATGAGAAGAAGGTTGCTGCCTTTTATAGAAAAAATAAAATTATTAAAAGGATTCAAGGCGGCTATTTCAGAAGATATTTCAGGGAGAAAAATATTAAGGGCCAGAGTAGAAATAGGAAAGGACAGTCCCATTACAGCCTGTGAATTGGTTGAAAAGATGAAAAAAGGGACCCCTTCAATATATACAAGAGAATATGAGGTAAATAAGGGGATTATAGAATTTGATGTAAGAGATGTGACAGAAGCTGAACTTGAGGAAATAGCCAGCATAATAAAAAAAATACTAGAACAGTAAAATAGCACTGGAAAGGGAGATTTTAAAAATTATGGATAATATGAATAAAAGACCTAATTTTTATAAGGATAGAATTTGTTTGAATGTTTTGACTCAAACATTAGAAAATGCTCAAAAATTATATGAAGTTTCAGGCGGATATATTTTATTAGGATTACTGACAAAATTATACAATTCAGATGAGGAGTATCTGGAAAATGTTAGAAAATATCAGAAAAAATGTAATAATGCTATTTCAGTAGGGTTAGGATCAGGAGATCCAAGTCAAAGTATGATGGTAAGCCGAGTATCATCAGTATTACAGCCACAACATGTAAATCAGGTTTTTTCAGGGGTGGGTTATTCAAGGGCATTATTAGGACAACAGGAAACTTTTATTAATGCCCTGGTATCTCCAACGGGGAAAATAGGATATGTAAATATTGCTACAGGGCCTCTCAGCTCAAAAGGAAAACCTGTTAATATTAAAATTAGCTCAGCGATAGATATATTAAAAGATATGGGTGCCAGTTCAATAAAATATTTTCCTATGGATGGACTTAAATATATTGATGAATATAAAGAAATATGTAGAATCTGTGCAGAGAAGGATTTTCCATTGGAACCTACAGGAGGGATAACAACAGATAATTTTGAAGAAGTAATAAGGATTCCCTATGAGTCCGGAGTAAAAAAAATAATTCCTCATGTATATAATTCCATTATTGATAAGGAAAAAAATCTGACAAGATATGAAGATGTTAGTAAACTGATGATGATAATAAAAAAAATAATTATATGATTGTCATATCTTCTATAAGATGCCTCCAGTAATATTTAGGTAAATTACCTTGCTGGAGCTTCTTATTGTCCCGCTCCGTGATGGAGATATTTTTATGGAATATATTCCATAATATATTATATTCTTCTTCATCGTCACTCCATTCAATTTCGACATTATCCATAAGGAATAGCTCAATATTTTTTGAATTATACCAGGCTATCATTCCCCTTTTCTTATCAAAAATAGCAAACCTCTCCATTTTCAGCCTGTCCTTAAAATGAGAAAGCAGAATCGGAAGGACATTATTCCTCGGTTCTATGGTTGAAAAAAGAGTGCCATCTTTCATTTCACGAAATCTGATAATCCCAAGGTACCTATGCCTTTCAGATAGAACCTGCTTTGCCAGTTTTTTGATAAGAAGGGCATGCCCATCTATAGAATCAAGTATTTCTTCCCCAAGTCTCAAGGCATTGTAGACAGTGTGGACAATAGCAGTATCTTTGTCTTTATTACAGGAAAGAAAACATAGGCGTATATCAGAAAAAAACTGAAAAGATACTTTTTCGCAGATAGACTTTTCTACTTTTCTGGCTTTTTCATAGTCTGTTGTGATATAGGTAATGTTTATATTGTTAAAGTCTAAAGTTGGATGTTCTGGTTCTACAGCAACCTTTATCAAGGTCTGACGGTTTCCATAAGCACTGAAAATAACTGTAAGGAGACCGTCAAAGCTGCCATCATAATAATAAGTGAACATTTATCATCTTTTCCTTTCTGCCTTTAATGGCTATAAATAATAGTACATATCAAATCATGGTTTTTTCTGAAGATCAAAAAGTTTCATCTGATATATCGCAGGTTTTTCTCCTTCGATAAGGCGGCTCCGTATGTAATCAGGTTTTTCTTTCCTGAAACCGTGGTATTCTCCGTTTACAGTAATGAAATATTTTGCACGTTTTAATATGATTCCCAGCTTTTTAAGATGTTCATATCTCAAAATATTATATTTTCTTGCCTTTATTATTTTTAGTGCAGAAGTTACCCCAATTCCAGGTATTCTCAGAAGTTCTTCATAGGAAACCCTGTTAATTTCCATAGGGAAACGGGACCAGTTACGGATTGCCCAGTTTGACTTTGGATCAAGCAAGGGGTCAAAGAAGGGATTTTCTTCGCTTAATATTTCTTTAGCCTTAAACTTATAAAATCTTATAAGCCAGTCTGCCTGATAGAGACGGTGTTCTCTCAGAGTGGACGCAGCTTCTGTATCTGCAAGTATGCCTGTTTTATTTACAGGAACATAGGCAGAGTAATATACCCGTTTCAGATGGAAATTTTTATACAGGGTTTCACTTCTGTTTATAATAGTATAGTCATTTTCTCCACCGGCACCGATAATCATCTGGGTAGTCTGTCCTGCCGGAATGTAGGAGGGAGTGCTTTTAAAAAGCTTCCTGTCTTCAAGGTTCTGGGCCTGGTTTTTCCTTATAAGTCCCATTGATGTGGAAATATCTATAGGGTCTTTATCTGGAGCAAGGAGTCTCAGGGCATTTGTATCTGCCAGCTCGATATTTACTGAAACACGGTCTACATACATTCCCAGCTCCCTTATGAGTGTTCTGTCAGCCCCGGGGATAACTTTCATATGGATGTATCCATTGAACCTTTCCTGTATACGGAGCTTTCTGGCAACTTCAATCATACGTTCCATAGTATAGTCAGGATTTTTTATTATTCCTGAGCTTAAAAATAAACCTTCGATATAATTTCTTCTATAAAAGTTAACGGTAAGCCTGACAATTTCATCAGAAGCAAGAGTAGCCCTTTCTATATCGTTGCTTTTACGATTTATACAGTACTCACAGTCATATATACAGTAGTTTGTCATGAGTATCTTAAGAAGGGAAATACATCTCCCGTCAGCTGACCATGAATGACATATCCCACTGAAAGCTGTGTTTCCCAGTCCATTAACTGTATTTTTCCTATTATTCCCGCTTGATGAACAGGAGACATCATATTTCGCAGCATCACTTAGTATCCTTAATTTTTCTTCTATAGATCTGTCCATATCCATTCCTTTCATATTTTTATAATTCTTATTTTATATAGTAATATTCTAATAGAAAATATGGTTTCTGACAAAGGATACAGTGAACAGAAGAGGAAGATTGGAAAAGTCATGTCCTGGGAATTTTGGAATTTAAAACAGTATTTTATTTTTTTCTTAAAATATATCTATATTCTGTTTTGATGCTGCATTATTCAATGTTAGATTACCCGATTAGAATGAAAAAGACGCCGTCCTGTATAAAGCAGTACATACGGTCCGGTTATCAAAAATGGAAAGGGAAAGAGGCAAACATCATTAAGGGTATTATTCCAAATCCATTGTCCGGTTATCAAAAATGGAAAGGGAAAGAGGGTTTTCAGAATACATTAACTTATTCTTAAGAAAAAAATTTTCATCAAAATTTGAAAAAATATAAATCTTGAAAAAAGTAAAAATCAATATATATTATTAATATAAGGAGAGGATATGATAAAGAAGAGATATTTCGAAATGGTAAATCTGATAATGAATTCCAATAATGAAATCACAGTAAGAGATATAGCCGATCTGTACAGTATTACTGAAAGAAGTGTAAGGTATGATGTCAATGAGTTAAATATATTCTTTAATAGAAAAGGGAAAAAAAATCTTCTTGAAATCAGTAATAATAAATTAAGACTTCTATGCAACAGGAAAGAAATAGATGAAATTATTAAAAGAATTGATATTACTGAATATTTACTTAATGAAGAAGAAAGGGTCATGATACTGGCGTATGAAATTTTCCTTCTGAAAGACAGATTTATCTTACAGTATTTTACAGAGAAGTATGGATTAAGTAAGACGACAATAAGAAATTCATTGAAGGAGCTCAATCAGATTATAGGGGAATATAGCCTTGTAATAGAATTAGATAATAATAAGGGATATAAAATCACCGGAGATGAAATAAATATAAGAAAATATATGATAAATATACTAAGGCAGTATCTGAAAACAGAAAAAGATGAGACATTAAGGTATACCCCCTTTACAGAAATTATAAGACAGTTCCTGTCAGAAAAGGAAGTAGGATATGCTAAAACCGTCATCAAAAGGATACTCACTGAAACTGGAAAGACTATAAGTGATGAAGCTTTTGAAACTTTACAGTTATTTCTTATTATTTCCCGTGTGAGAAGCAGAATGGGATTTAGAATAGAAGAAGATATAGAGAACAGGATATTTCTTTCCAAAACGGCAGAATTTAGTAAAATAGCTAAAATACTTGATGAAATTAAAAATATCGAAGAACAGGATATTTATTATTTTGTTGATTTTTTTCTAGGCTCATATTCCTATAACACAGATTATTCATATTTTTTAAACTGGATTTTAATGGAAAGCCTGATAGAGCAGCTCATAAGATCATTAAGTGATAAACTGGGGATAGATTTTACAAAGGACATGATTTTAAGGAAGGAGCTGACTAACCATCTTAAACCTGCAATTTATAGGATGAAGAATAAACTTAAGCTGACAGAAAGCATCTTGAAGGAAGTAAAAGAAAGTTATGCAGATCTGTACTATAAGACCTGGTCAAGCCTGGAGAAAATTTCAGATTTTATCAATATCCCTTTTGATGAAGATGAAGCTGCATTTATCACGGTCATGATACAGAGGGCGGTGATAAGAAATACCAATGTACCAATATTAAGAAAGATTCCCAATATATTAATCGTATGTGGCTTAGGATATAGCAGCTCGAGATTCCTCTATGAAAATATAAGTAACAGGTTCCAGGTAAATATTATAGACATTATCCCTTTTAATCAGCTGGAAAATTATAATTATCTCAAAAAAGCTGATATAGTAATATCAACTCTTGCCTTTAATCTTGAAGGGATAGATGTCATAAATGTCAATCCGATCATGAATGAAAATGATATTGTGAAATTGAGGAAATATGGATTGGAAGAAAGGAAAAATAAAATAAAGCTGTCAGAATTAGTCAGTTCCATAAGAGGCATATTCGATGAAGAGAAACTTAAAGAAAGGCTGATAGCTGATTTTGGAAAATACATATATGATGACACTGTAAAATCTGAAAATTGGGAAAAAGGTTTCATAAATATGATTTCCAGAAAAGGAATTATACTAAATGCAGATGTGAGCAATATGGATGAATTTATAATATTCATTGGGCAGGCAATGATAGATGCAGGGCTGGTTAAAGAAGGATACGTTGATGAATTAAAGAATCAGGTTAATCAGTATGGGAAATATATCATGATTGGAGAAAAGACGATACTGCCCCATGGACAGCTTTTAAAAAATGTCAAAAAGACGGGATTTTCCTTGATAACTCTAAGAAATGGTGTTGATTTTCTCGGAAGTGAGGTAAGAATAGCAATATGTCTTGCTTCCCGTAATAAGGAAGAACATCTGCAGGCGATTCTGGAACTGAACAGATATATGAAAATTCCTGATTTTGAAGATGAATTATTAAGTAAAATAAATTCGGAAGAAATAATAGAATATTTAAAATCTTTAAAAATATAGGAGACATAGGATGAAGAATTTTATTAATGAGGATAATATCATTTTAAATCTTGATATAGAAGATAAGAATGAAGTAATAAATAAAATGGTAGATACGGTATGTAAGGAAGAACTGATTGACAGGGAAAAATTCATTTCTGATATTTTAAAAAGAGAGTCGCTGGAAAACACCGTAGTAGGATTTAAGGTAGCAATACCACATGGGAAATCTAAATATATAAAGTTTCCTAAAATAGTTTTTGCAAAGCTGAAAAAGGAAGTTTTTTGGGGAGATCCCGATGAAATGGTAAAATATATATTTTTATTGGGAATTCCAGAAGGTTCAGCAAATGAACATATAAAAATTTTGATGAAATTGTCAAAAAAAATACTTGATGAAGAATTCAGGAAAAAACTTGAAGATATAGAGGATAAAAAAGAAATATTAGAAATTATTTTAGAATAAGGGAGATGAAAAATTATGAAAAGAATAGTAGCACTATGTGCATGTCCTATGGGACTTGCCCATACTTTTATGGCAGCAGATTCTCTGGAAAAGGCTGCGAAGGAACTGGGAGCGGAAATTAAGATAGAAACTCAGGGAGCAGACGGTATCCAGAATGAGCTGACCAGAAAAGATATTGCAGAGGCAGATGCCATAATTCTGGCTTTAGCGATTACTCCTCAGGGAATGGAAAGGTTTGAAGGATATGACCCATATGAGATAACTTTAAAGGAGGCAATACGTGAGGGAAAGGACATTCTTTCTGAAATAATGGAAGAAATAGAATAATTAAAATAAATAGGAGGAATTTACAATGGCACAATTAAAAAGAAGAAAAAATAGTTTTTGGCAGGAGTTTTACAAGCATCTGATGACAGGAATATCCTATATGATTCCGATACTTATTATGGGAGGGCTAATAGGGGCATTTTCTCAAGTCATACCGTATGTAATATTTAAAATTGATCCAAGCACATCTATACTGGATGCAATAAAGACAGGGCAGTATACAGGAATGAGCTTACAGCTGTTAAAATTGGCATCCCTTATGGAAAGCTTCGGATTTACATTATTTGGATTTGCTATACCGATGTTTGCCGCCTTTGTAGCAAATTCAATAGGAGGAAAGACAGCTCTTGCAGCAGGATTTATAGGCGGATATGTTGCAAATAAGCCTATAGCAGTGATAGGAATGGTTGATGGAGTATGGGATAAGATTACACCTGTTCCATCAGGATTTTTAGGTGCCTTTATCATTGCATTCATTGTAGGATACTTTGTAAAATATTTAAATAAGAATATCAATCTTCCTAAAAATTGGCTGGCTTTTAAATCTACATTCCTTATTCCGTTATTATCATCAGTCTTCTGTATGATTGTAATGGTTTTTCTTATAACTCCTATTGGAGGATGGATAAACTTACAGATCAGGGGACTGTTACAGATTGCAGGAGCAGCAGGAGAATATGTGTATGCCCTTGTGTTAGCTGCAACGACGGCATTTGACCTCGGAGGACCTGTAAATAAAGCGGCAGGGTTTGTAGCTCTTGGATTTACGACTGAAAAAGTTTTGCCTATTACAGCAAGGACAATAGCTATAGTTACACCTTCAATCGGACTGGGGTTATCAACGCTGATTGATAAGAAGCTTGTAGGAAGAAGAGTATATAACAGTGAGTTCTATGATGCAGGAAAGACATCGATTTTTCTAGCTTTTATGGGAATTTCTGAAGGAGCAATACCTTTTGCTTTGGAAAATCCTGGATTTACAATACCTTTATATGTAGTTTCATCAGTAATTGGAGCTTTTTCAGCAATTGCCATGGGTGCTGTACAATGGTTTCCTGAATCGGCAGTCTGGGCATGGCCTTTAGTAAAGAATCTTCCTTCATACATGATAGGTATTGCTATAGGCTCCATTATTATAGCAGTGTGTAATGTACTGTACAGAAATAAATTAATCAAAGATGGAAAGTTGGAAATAGATGAGTATTAATATAAAAAAGAAATATGATTTTCCTATTATACCCCATACACATTGGGATAGGGAGTGGTATTTTACCACTTCCCGTTCTAAAATATATTCCCTTAATCATTTTAAGGAAATATTTGATGTTTTGGAAAAAAATAAGGATTTTAAACATTTTTTACTGGATGCACAGGTATCAATTATAGATGATTATCTGGAGTTTCACCCTGAAGAAGAAGAAAGAGTAAAAAGGCTTGTGTCGAAGGGAAAACTTATAATAGGTCCCTGGTATACCCAGACAGACCAGATGGTAATAAGTGGAGAGTCTATTATAAGGAACCTGTATTATGGAATAGAAAGGGCGAAATATTTTGGAGACTATATGAAAACAGGGTATATGCCCGATTCTTTCGGGCAGTCTGCCCAGATGCCGCAGATATTAAATGGATTTAATATAGTCCATAATACATTTAAAAGGGGGATATCAGACAGACATTATCCAAAAAATGAATTTTATTGGGAATCTCCTGATGGAAGCAGGGTATTCAATGTATATCTTGACAGATATGGAAATTTCGTCTATTTTACTTCTGAAGATGAAAGCCTGAATACATTAGTAAAGAGATTAAAGGAAGAAACAGATAGGAGGTCCCTTATTGGAACTTTAACATTATATAATGGAGAAGATCAGCGTCCTATAAGAAAAAATTTGCCTGAAATTATAGAGAAACTTAACGGACTACATCCAGACAGCCACTTTTATATAACAACAGTTGACAAAGTAATGGAAAAAATTGAAAATACCGGTTTTTCTTATGATACTATAAGAGGGGAAATGACATCAGGTCAGTTTAGCAGGGTCCATAAATCCATATATTCAACCCGTGCAGATTTAAAAATAAAGAACAACAGAAATGAAAACTATATTACCAATGTATCTGAGCCTTTAAGTGTACTTGCCTATAAATTAGGATTTTCTTATGAGCATAGAGTTTTTGAGAAGGTGTGGAAGCTGATGGCTGAAAATGCAGCACATGACAGTATCGGAATGTGCAATTCAGATGAAACAAATAACAGTATAGAATACAGATATGATACTGTAAGGTCTCTTCTGGATAATTTAAATGAGCTGAAGATGAGGGAAATAGGAACATGTGTTCCGCAGAAAGATATTTTTCAGTTCCAAGTATATAATTTCCTGCCTTATAAAAGAAGTGGGATAGTAAAGGCAGAAATTTTCACTCCATCTGACAAAGTGGAAATTTATGATACAGAAGGTAAAATATATGAAAGCAGGATTCTTAAAAGCGAAAAGCTGGAAGAGAGAATAAAAAACAAAATGAAAGCTGAAATAGGGTTCAATACCGATGATAATCCACAGTGGATAAGAGAAGGCATTGAAATATACAAGACGGAGGTTCTGATCTATATAGAAAATATGGATGCATTCGGATACAGGACATTTTTCATGGAAAAGAAAGAAAAGACAATTCCTGATAGTAAAAAAAAGATTGAAATAGAAAAAAAGAACATTATTGGAAATGGGATTCTGAACGTGACATTACATGAAAATGGCTCCCTGACAATTAAGGACAAAGAGGAAAAGACCATCGGAAAAGGATTTCTGATATTTGAAGATTCAGGTGATGACGGAGATACTTATGATTATTCAGAACCTTATAATGACAGGGTACTTACAAATGAAGAGTCTAAAGCTGAGATACTGGAAATAAAGGATTATGGCTTTTTAAGCAAGATAAAATATTCTTTAAAGATAAATCTTCCATATAATCTGGAAAAAAGAAAAAAAGGAGAAGATAATATTATAACTGAATTTAAGGTTGTGCTTTCCCTAGAAAGAAACAGCCCTCTTTTAAAAGTTGAAATAGAAACTGAAAACAGTGCAATAGAACA
>CAYYAV010000037.1:0-10264 GCA_964469865.1 uncultured Fusobacteriales bacterium
TTTTTTGCGGAAATATATTCAAGAAGTTCTCTTATAAAGGGTATCCATAAATCATAATATTCTCCTGTCTTTTCTGCAGATACTGTAAGACACACGTTCAGCAGCATTACTCCCTGACTTTTCCACGACTTAAATATCTTATTGGGAGGCAATATTTTAAATTTTTCTTTTTCAATATTTTTAAGAATTTCATTTATATCTTCCAGATTCCCTGTATATGTCTTGTATATAAGTCTTAATATATTCTTAAGTGAAGGAGTCACTTCAGGGTCTGACCAGGACTCCTTTTCCGTTTCAAAGGAAAATCCGGTATTCACTCCTTTCTGATAGTGCGCTTCTTTTCCTATTATACACACTTTCCTTGAAGAAATAGAATCGGATAAAGTACTGAATATACAGTCTTTTTGTGGATTAAAATCTATATCCTCTATTTCTGTCAGCCTTATAAAATTTTCTATTTCAGAAATTCTCTTCAAATGAAAAAAATCATAGTAATCAATATGAATATTATATTTTTTAAGGAAGCTTTCCCTGATCCGCTTTTCTATTTCAGTGTCAGTTCTGCTGATAAGCCTATATTCTGCTATCTTATTTTCATTTCCTAGTACATATATGTTATTTTCTATGACACATATTTTCCTTATCTCGCTTTTAAATATATTCTGTCTATTAAGAATTTTAAATTTATCATCAGTTATGACAATATCCCCATTTCCAAGACCTAAAAAATAACTAGTCCCTTTTTTCTCAATATATGTAATACGTGTATCCGAAATTTTTATAGAGTTATACATTTCTCCTTCCAATATATTCCATATTTCAATTTCTCCTGATGCTGTCCCTCCTATATATTCCAGCTCATCAATAACTGAATATATATGGTTATTTTCAGTATTAAATCTAAAAATGGTATTTAGCCTGCTATCAAAGATGCTTATCATATTTTTCTGTTCGTGGAGCTCTCTATATTTCAGTATTATATTTTCACCACTTATGAATATCTTATAATTCCCCTTGCTTTTTTTTCCATCAGATAATACAGGAGTAAAAAGATAATTTTTGGTTGCTGTATCGTAGGAGTAAAGTACACTATTATCAACATATATTATTTTACCATTCGTTGTAAAGTCCATAAATTCAATAGTTTTTTCTATTTCAAAAACTGTTTCTATTATTTTCTTCTTTAGGCTGTTTCCTTTGTATACATTTCCCTTTATTGTAGACACAAAAAAAATATCTGAAGCAAAAAGCTGGGTCTTTTCTTTTATATGCTTTATGTTTTCACAATTTCTGACCTTCCCTGCAATTTCTTTCAGTTTTTTTCCATTTTTATAAAAAATCAGCTTTTCTCCTGTAATAATAATATTCCTATTTGAAGGATCCACTTCAAAATCATTTATCTTATTATGATAATTTATAATGTTTTCTAAAAGTGTAATCATAAATTCTAACCTCTATCACATTCCTGGTATTTAAATATATAAATATGCCTGTTATTTTCTTTCTAAATTTTATCATTATTATTTTAATTTTACAATATTTTTTCTAAAAAATATATAAAAAACCCTTGAAATATATAATATTTCAAAGGTCTGTACTTTGTATATACTGCAAATATTATCTCTTTGAGAATTGCGGACTTCTTCTTGCCTTCTTTTTTCCATATTTTTTTCTTTCAACCATTCTTGAATCCCTTGTCAGAAACCCGGCTTCTTTTAAAGTTGCCCTTAATGAATCATCAGCTTCCAATAACGCTCTGGAAACTCCATGTCTTATAGCTCCTGCTTGACCTGTAGTTCCTCCTCCATTAACATTTACCTTAACTCCATATTTATTTAAAGTTTCAGTTAATTCTAATGGCTGCTCGACTATTTTAGATAATAGTTCCCTTCCACCAAAATATTCTCTCATATCTTTTCCATTTATTACTACTCCAGATTCTCCTGGGATTAATCTAACTCTTGCCACTGAAGTTTTTCTTCTTCCAGTTCCTAAATATTGAATTTTTTCTGCCACGAATTTTACCTCCTATAACTCTATTCTTTCTGGTTTCTGTGCTGTATGCGTATGTTCAGTTCCTTCATAAATTTTTAGCCTTCCTATCATCTGGCTTCCAAGTTTATTTTTAGGCAACATCCTCTCAACAGCTTTTCTTATTACTTCCGTTGGCCTCTTCTCTACCATTTCTGCTAGAGTTCTAGTTTTTAATCCACCAGGAAATCCACTATGTCTATAATATTTCTTATCTAACATCTTATTTCCAGTAACTGCAAACTTTGCTGCATTAGTAACTATAACAAAGTCTCCACCATCAATATGAGGTGTATAACTTACTTTATGTTTACCCATTAATCTAACAGCTATCTCAGTTGCCAGTTTTCCTAATATTTTTCCTTCAGCATTTATTTCGTACCAGTTTCTCTCTACTTCTTCATTCTTTTGCATTGTAGTGTATCTATTCACTTTCTTATCCTCCTGATTTTCATTTCTAATTGGATAACGGTCCTTTGTGGGAAAGGATTACATTGAGTATTATTATATACTATCTATATTTTTTTGTCAAGTAAAACTTCTTTATCCATTTTTTACAAATTTTCTTTTACAAGATCTTCAACTTTATATTCTTCAGAAATTCTATTTACCAGAGCATTCCTTTCTGCTATAGTCTTATTATTAAGCAATCCGTTTGCTATCTGATTATATGCACTGTTAGGAGTCACATCTCCTAGTTTTCCCTTTTCAGCTTCATAAAGATTTACTATCTCTTCATGAGTTACAATAACATTTTTTCTAACCTCTATATCCAGGTAGAAATTTGCCTTTACATTATTATACAGAATTCCCAGTTCTTCTTTTGCAGTCTCTTCAAAACCGTCTTTTGCTATCTTTTCATCGACTATTTTATTCATAACCATCGATCTTATTACCTCAGGATTCCCTTTAGAAAAAAGTATATCCTCTTTTGTCAGTTCTACATTATTATCCATTTCATTTATTGTGTTTAGCAGTTCTTCATTTTCCAGGGTATTTATCTGCTGATTGATCAAGTCCCTCTGGATAATTTCCTTTGCCTGGGAAAAAGCTATCCCCTGAGCGTCAAACTGACCTTTATTTTCTGTATAGAGTCTTGTTACTTCTTCTTCATTTACATTGACTTTGCCTTCTATCTTCTTGTCTATATAATATTTAGACTTCGCATTTTTGAAAAGATACTCCATTTCTTCTGCTTCTTCAGGTGTAAATTCATATTTTTCTGCTGATGCCAATACTGCCTTACTTAGCAGAAGTTGTCTGAGAGCTTCCTCATTCCCTTTCAACTGTTTTTTTTCTTCACTTGTCAATTCCAATTCAATTTCTTTTTTTGATGCTTTTTTTGCCATTTTTTTCTCACTTTCTTATTATTTATTTTATTTTTTGATTAACTATTTTATTTAACTGTTTAACATTCTCGACAGAAATTCTCTTGTCCTTTCATGTTTTGGATTATCAAAGATTATTTCAGGTCTGTCATCTTCTACAATTAACCCCTGATCCATGAATACTACTCTAGTAGATACATCATGTGCAAAGGACATTTCATGTGTTACAACTATCATTGTAAGCCCGCTTCTTGCCAGATCCTTCATAACTTTTAACACTTCTCCGACCATTTCCGGATCAAGTGCCGATGTAGGTTCATCAAAGAGGAGAACTTCAGGCTTCATTGCCAAAGCCCTCGCTATGGCGACCCTTTGTTTCTGCCCTCCTGAAATCTGATTAGGTTTAGCATTTATAAACCTTTCCATTCCTACCTTAGCCAGAAGATCCTTTGCGGTCTTTTCAGCTTCAGTGCGAGATTTCTTCAGTACTTTCATCTGACCTATGACACAGTTTTCAAGTACGCTCAGATTATTGAAAAGATTAAACTGCTGGAATACCATTCCTACTTTTTCCCTTAATTCCACCAGAGGTATTTTTCCAGAAACGACATCATCATTATGAAATATTATTTCTCCGCTTGTAGGTTTCTCAAGTAAGTTTATACACCTTAAAAGAGTAGACTTCCCGCTTCCTGAAGAACCTATTATACTTACCACTTCCCCTTCACAGACATCAAAGTTTATATCCTTTAGTACAGTTCTTGTTCCGAAGTCTTTCCTTATATTTTTTATCTGTATTACTTTTTTTCCTCTTTCCATACACTATACCTTTCCTTCCTGTTCATCTAGAAACTCAAAGTTCTGAGGACCGTCTATCTTTTTCTCAACCATTTTTAAAATTGCAGACAGTGTAAATGTAAGGAAGAAATATATTATACTGGTTATAATAAATACCTCATAATATCTAGAGTATGTCCCTGCTACAGACTTTGATATGAAGAACAGCTCTGTAACGCTTATGACATTTAATACAGATGTATCTTTAATATTTATAATAAATTCATTTCCTATGGAAGGAAGTACATTCCTGAACATTTGAGGAAATATTATGTCCTTCATCATCTGGAAATTTGTCATGCCTATAGCCTGAGCAGCTTCAAACTGTCCTTTATCTATAGAATCTATCCCTCCCCTTATTATTTCGCTCATATATGCACCTGTATTTATGGAGACTATAAATAATGCAGCCCCTATAGGACTTAAATTAAGACCGAACACTTGTGATGATCCGTAATATATGACCATCGACTGTACTATCATAGGTGTCCCCCTAAATACTGCTATATACATAGAAAAAAATATATCAAGTACTTTCATTCCTTTATGTTCTTTACTCATATTCTTGACCAGGGCAACCAATAGTCCTATAAGAAATCCAGCTATTGTCCCTGTCAGAGATATGAACAATGTAATTATAGTTCCTGACAGGAACTGCTGCCAGTTATTCTGTATAAAGAATATAACCCATTCAAAAAAGGTTCTTTGCATTTTTATCCCGTTCTCTTTCTGTTTTTATTGTTGAAGAGGCTGATTTTTTATTGCCTCTTCCATTATTTTCTGCTTCTGCTCGGAAGTTATTCCATCTAATATTTTATTTATTTTTTCAGCCAGCTCTTCATTTCCTTGCTTCATTCCTACAGATACATATACTTCATCTGTTTCATATTTGAATCCTGTATCTTTATTAAAAAATATAAATGTCAGGTTCGGATTGGCAAGTTGAGCTGCCATTGCCCCTGGCCTTTCAGAAACGTATCCGTCTATTTTACCTGAATTCAACGCTACTATCATTGCAGGAAAATTTTCCATCGCGGGCTGCTTGACAACTCCCGCCATCTGATCTATCACAGTATAGTGTAATGTATTAAGCTGTCCTGTTATTTTTGCTCCCGCAAAGTCATTGATTGTTTTTGCATTTGCATATTTCCCGTCCTTCTGGATAACCAGGACCAAGTCAGAGTCATAATAGGGCTTTGAAAACAGGAGACTCTGTTTTCTTTCAGGAGTTGCAGACATTCCTGCTATATTCACATCTATTTTCCCTGAAGTCAGTGCCGGTCCCAATAATGCATCCCACTCACTTTTAACTATCACAAGTTCTTTTCCTAATCCTTTGGCTATTATCTTAGCTATTTCTACATCATATCCACCACAATAGCCTCCATCTGTCTTTACTGCACCGTTTTTATCATCTGCCTGAAACCAGTTGAATGGTGCATAACCGCATTCCATCCCTACCCTCAGTACATTTTCATTTTTCTTGGCCCCACAGCCTACTAAAAATACTAAGATCATCATTACTAATAGAAGTCCCTTATTTTTTAATATGTTCTTCATCTTTATAACACTCCTTTTTTTATCAATGTCTCTGCTATCTGAATTGTATTTGTAGCAGCACCTTTTCTTATATTATCTGCTACTATCCATAGATTCAGTCCATTTTCTACCGATTCATCCCTTCTTATCCTTCCAACATATACTTCATCTGTATCTGCTGCTTCTATAGGCATAGGATAAACATTATTTTTTACATTATCCCTTACAACCACTCCCTCTTTTTCCTCAAAGGCTTTTACTACATCTGACAGTTCAAAAGGTTTTTCCAGCTCAACATTTACAGATACTGCATGTCCCATTCTCACAGGAACTCTTACACATGTCGCTGTTACTTTCAAGTCAGGAATCCCTAATATCTTCCTAGTTTCTTCCACCATCTTAATCTCTTCCTTAGTATATCCATTATCCAGGAATACATCTATATGAGGGATAAGGTTAAATGCTATCTGATGAGGATATCCTTTAGACGGCTCTCCCCTGAGGTTAGCTTCCAGATCATCTATTCCTTTCTGTCCTGATCCTGCTACTGCCTGATAAGTTGAATATATCACTCTCTTTAATCCGTACTTTTCCTGTAACACTTTTAATACAGGCATTACCTGTATCGTTGAACAGTTGGGATTGGCAATAATTCCGCTATGATTTTCCAATGCTTCGGGATTTGCCTCAGGTACAACAAGCGGTATATCCTTATTCATTCTCCAGGCACTGCTGTTATCTACTACTGTTATTCCCTTAGCCTTAAACTTAGGTGCAAATTCCAGTGATACCCCTCCTCCAGCAGAAAATAATGCTATATCCAGATCTTCCCTTATATTCTCGTCCTTCAGCTCAATAATTATATGCTCTTTTCCGTCAAACTGTACACTTTTCCCTGCTGATCTTGCTGATGCATAAAGATAAAGGTTTTCTATAGGAAATTCTCTTTCCTTTAAAACTCTTAGGAAAGTCTGTCCCACAAGTCCAGTCGCACCTACGACAGCTACATTATATTTTTTCATATCCTAACTTCTCCTCCTGATTTAACTGTTCTATATTTTAACACAATTTATTATATTTTTTCAACTATTATAATAAATAACACGTGTATTTTTATCTATTTCAAAATTCCTTTTTCTCTAAAAAGATTTTCCAGCTTCCTGTAAGTCTTGTCTTCAGATGGTAAAAGAGGAAGCCTTACATTGTCATTATCCATCATTCCCAGTATTTTCATTGCAGTTTTCACAGTGACGGGATTCCCTTCTATAAACATATTCCTGCTTACATCATACAGATCCGTATGCAGCTTGTACGCTCTATCAAAATCTTTATTTAAAAATGATGAAATCAGATTACCCATTTCCTGAGGCATTATATTTGCGACAACTGAAACTACGCCTTTTGCTCCTATTGACAGCATCGGTAATATGAGATGATCCTCCCCAGACAGGATTTCTATCCTGTCTCCACAGAGATCCTGTATTCTTATCATCTGTTCAAGGCTTCCTGTCGCCTCTTTTATAGCTACTATCTCAGGAATTTCTGAAAGTCTTGCCACTGTTTCTGCTTCTATATTCACTCCTGTACGCCCGGGAACATTATAAAGCATAACTGGGAATCCGGCTTCTTCAGCTATTTTCTTGTAATGTTCATAAAGTCCCCTCTGACTAGGCTTATTATAATACGGGCATGTACTGAGTGCTGCATCAGCTCCCAGTCTTTTTGCGTATTTTGTCAGTTCAACAGCTCTATCTGTATTATTTGAACCTGCTCCTGCTATTACCTGTATTCTTCCTCTTACTTCTTCAACTACAATCTTTATTACCTTCTCATGTTCGGTAAAAGTCAGGGTAGGTGCTTCTCCAGTTGTTCCACATGGTACTATTCCCGCTGTCCCATTTTCGATATGATAGTTTACAAGCTCTCTTATCTTATCTTCGTCCAGTTCTCCATTATCTTTAAATGGAGTTATCAATGCCACATATGATCCTTCAAATTTCATAAAAATCCGTCTCCCTATCTTCTATATTTGTAATATCCTTCCACTATTTTTTCACTGGGTCCTGTCATAAAGGCTTCACTTCCATAGCTGCCATATTCTATTACTAGCTGTCCACCCGGTACTTTTACATTTATCTTTTCCTCAACAAGCCCAAATATCCTTGCAAGGACTGCCGAAGCAGTAGCCCCGGTTCCACATGCAAGAGTTCTTCCTGCTCCACGTTCCCATGTCACAACTTCTATATAGTTCCTGTCATGTACCTTTACAAAATTCACATTTACTTTTTTAGGAAACAGCTCTGTGTAGTTCTCTATTTTGACTCCCAGTTCATCTATATCATATCTGTCAAAGTCATCTACAAATATTACTGCATGATCTGTCCCCATAAAAATATACGATATCTCTACTTCTTCTCCTCCGATTTCAATTTTTTCTTTCAGAAACTGTTCCTTTTCCGTATTTATCATTTTCTTTATATCAAATACAGGTTTCCCCATATCCACTTTGGCAAGAAATTCATCATTTTCCTCATCTAGAGAAGTTTCTATCGTCAGGTCTCCGGATAGTGTCTTCACTACAAATGTATCCTCCTGCTCTATATTGTTGTTTCTCAGATAATGGGAAAAGCATCTTATTCCGTTTCCACACATAGGAGCCTGACTTCCATCTGAATTATAATAGAACATGAACGGCATATTGGCCACATATTTTAAAATTAATAGTCCGTCCGCCCCTATTCCAAAATGCCTATCACATATCTGGACTGCCAGTTCATTATAATCAGGTATCCCTTTCTCAATAAGATCTTTTTCATGAACAATTATAAAGTCATTGCCTGCACCGTGGTATTTCTCAAATTTTAACATTTTATTCCTCCTTTGCTTCTCCTGTTAAGGAAAAACCTAAACAAGATTATAAATCTCTTCTTTGTTTCCTATTCCAATTTTTCTATTATTAAAATACTGTAAATATCTCTATATCTCAAATTCTTTTGCCAGAAGTCTTGCTACATCCTTAGCCATTACTTCATCAATTATCATTGATATACTTATTTCTGAAGTTGAAACCTGATGAAAGCTTATATTATTTTCTGCAAGTACTTTAAATACCCTCGCTGCAATACCTATGTTACTTACAAGTCCGACACCCACTACTGAAACTTTTGATACATACGGATTTATTATGAATGATATTTCGGGAAACTGTTCTTTCAGTGTCGCATCTATTTTTTCCAAAGCTGACTTATCTGTCTTAGGACATGTAAATGCAAAACTGCCTTCTTCACTTGAGACATCATTCTGACTTATCATATCGATATTTATTCCATGTTTTTCTGCTTCCTTAAATATTGCATATACATTCCTTGCATAAGTAGGAATCTGTTCTATATTTACCATTAATGTATTTTCATTTATTGATATTCCTGTTATTAATTGTTTTTCCATTACTTTCTCCTTTGATGTTATTACTGTCCCATTTTTTTCACCGAGGGACTTCCCTACATATATCTCTACACCATATTTACTTCCAAGCTCCACTGCTCTAGGCTCCATGACTCCGGCTCCAAGAAATGCGAGCTCCATCATTTCATCATAGGAAATCACAGGTATCTTTTTCGCTTCAGGATAGATTCGTGGATCTATAGAATAGATGCCATCTACATCTGTATAGATCTCACATTTTGCATCCAGTACTGCAGCCAGTGCCACTGCTGAAGTATCAGAGCCGCCTCTTCCCAGGGTAGCTACATCACCTCTTTCATTTATACCCTGAAAGCCTGCCACAACTACTATATTACCTTCATTCAGATATTTCTTTATTATTTCCCCATTTATATTACCAATCCTATTCTTTGTGTGATGTCCTTCTGTCATGATTCCTGCCTGCCTGCCTGTCAAGGATATGGCCTTATGTCCCAAACTTTGAAGTGCTATACTAAGTAAAGCTATTGTCTGTTGTTCTCCTGTTGACATCAGCCTGTCCATTTCCCGGGAATCAGGTTTATCTGTTATCTCATTTGCCAACTTTATAAGTGCATCTGTTGTCTTTCCCATTGCCGACACAACTACTACCACATCATTTCCCTGGTCTCTTACATTCCCCAGATATTCTGCAATTCTTATTATTTTCTCTGTAGTTGCTACAGAACTTCCTCCATATTTATGTACAATTATCATTGAGCCTTCCTTTCTTATGATGAAAATCTAATCTTGCTGTAATATATATTCCCATAATCAAATTCCATTATATTTTTCTTTTCTACATCATTTTTAATTTACTCTGTTACCATTATCCTATCTGAGATAGCTATAATTCAAATATTTCATCATTTCTTATCATATCTTCATAAGTTTCCCTCTTTACTGCCACTTTAGCCTTCCCGTCTTTTACAAATACTACAGCCGGTCTCCCCATCCTATTATAGTTACTCGACATAGTATAGCAATATGCTCCCGTTGTCGGAACAGCTACTATATCCCCTATCTCAGATAGGATAATGGTAACAGAGTAAATTAAAAATGATGTA
>CAYYAV010000038.1:0-10260 GCA_964469865.1 uncultured Fusobacteriales bacterium
TCAAAATCAATTAAGAAGATTTCCTTTTTCATAGTTCTCCTGCTTTATTCTTTATTCTTTATTTTCCTTATTTACAGGCTTTTAAGATAGCTTATTTCGTCTTCAGTCAATGCCCTGTAATCTCCGCTCTGTAAATGTCCTAAAGACAGTTCCCCTACCTTTACTCTTTTCAGAGATTCTACAGTATAGCCTAATATCTCTATCATTTTCCTTATTTGCCTATTCCTGCCTTCGTAAATAGCTATTCTTATTTCCTTCTTACCTATTCTCTTCACTTTAGCTGGGGCAGTTCGCTTCCCCTCAATAACAACACCGTGCTTTAAAGCTTCTATATCATTTTCCTCTATTTCTCTGTCAAGTATAGCTATATAACTTTTGTACAGTTTTTTTCTCGGATGCATCACATGATTATAGACTTCGCCGTCATTGCTTATTATGATTAATCCTTCTGTCATATAATCCAACCTGCCATAAGTAAACAGCCGTTTTTTTGATTTTATGAAATCGATTGCAAGTCTTCTCCCAAATTTATCTTCATTGGAACATATAACTCTCTTAGGCTTATTCAGCATATAATATTCATACTGTGTATTTAACCTTATTCTCTCTCCATCAACTCTTACTGTATCCCCAGGATTTATTTCCATACCTATTATGGCTTCTTTCTTGTTTACAGTAACTCTTCCTTCTTTTATCATTTCGTCTGCTTTTCTTCTTGAGCAGATTCCAGCATCTGCTATAAATTTATTTAGCCTCATTCTTTACCTCTAATTTTTCTTCTAATTTTTGTTCTATGGACTTCAAATTTTCCACATCATCATTTTCTTCTTCAACAGTCCTGTATAGCATTTCTATCTTTTCAAACTGTTCATATCCTGGTAAATCCCCTTTTCCTGTAACATTCAGATAACTATAGAAATCTTCTGTTACCTGATACAGGTTAGGTGTTCCTATACTTTTTCTTTTCCCTGAAACGAAGATAAGATTTTTTTCAAGGAGATTTGCCATTGTCTTTTCTACTCCCACTCCTCTTATACTTTCTATTTCTCCTTTTGTTATGGGACCCTTGTATGCAATTATAGCCAGTGTCTCCATTGCAGATTTGGTCAGTTTCTTTATTTTTGTTTCAGGATTGAAAAATCTCTTTACATCTTCTCCATATAACGGATTAGAAACCAGAGAAACAATATCATTTTCTATTTTTATATTTATGCCGCTAATTTTTCTTTTTTCTTTCAAATCAGTAATGATTTCAAGTATTTCTTCCCTATCTATTTCATAAAATCTAGCTAACTCTTCCATACTTAATTCTTCTTCTGACAGAAATATTAAAGTTTCAATCCTTCCTTCTATATTTTGGATATTACCCATAATGTCCTTTCATCTCTTTCATAAGCTTAATATTCTACATTGGGAGATATTATTATATTTTTATAAGAATTAAAATCATCCAGCACTATTCCAATACCTCTCACAACAGCATGGATTGCTTCATCACTTATTGTAACTTTTAATTTCAGTTCCTCTTCAATCTTTTCTTTCAACATTCTTATCTCCGCTCCTCCGCCTGACAGATAAATTCCGGTCTCATATATATCTGCTGCAACTTCAGGTTCTATCTGTTCGATAACCAGTTTAATTTCATCTATGATTGATTCTATATTTTTACTGATTGCCGCATCAATTTCCGAAGCGACTACTTCTATACTTTTAGGTAACCCTACTCCTAATTCCCTTCCCCTTATTTCTACTTTAGAATTAGGATCTTTAGCACTTATTGTATTCACTTTCAATATTTCAGCAGTCCTTTCTCCAATTAACAGGTTATGCTTATCCTTTATATATTCCATTATATCTTCATTCAAATGATCTCCGGCTATTTTAATTGATTTAGATGTAGCAGCTCCTCCAGAAACTATAAATGCTATTTCAGTCGTTCCTCCACCTATATCAACTATCAGATGCCCTTTTGGTTCAAACAGGTCTATTCCTGCACCTATAGCTGCTGCCACAGGTTCTTCTATAAGATATACCTCTTTTGCTCCTGCTTCTTTTACAACCTCTACTACTGCTCTTCTTTCTACCTGTGTTACTCCACTTGGGACACATATAATGACTCTGGAGCTCTGAAATTTGTCCTTTCTTATTCTCTTTAAGAATTCCTCTAGCATTTTTTCTGTTATTTCATAATCAGAAATTACTCCATTTTTGAGAGGTCTTACTATCTGAGTATGTTTTGCTGTCCTTCCGATTATTTCCTTTGCCCTTTCTCCTATAAAGTCTACTTCCTCTGTTTTTACATTTACTGCCACATAAGTAGGCTCATCTATCAATATTCCTTCTCCTTTTACATACACTACTGTATTTGCTGTCCCTAAATCTATCGCTACATCTCTCGTTCCTTTTGAACTTACCTTAAACCCTTTAAAAAAATCAAATATTCTCATTTAACTATTCTCCTTCACATCATTTTTATTTTTTAATTTTTTTATTTTAAACTTGTCATTTCAAAATGTTACTCAAAATCATCGACCAGCAGCTGATTATCTTCATTTATAATCCCATTTTCCTTTAACTGCTCATATATTCTGGAAGCTCTGTTAAATCCTATATTGAGTTTTCTCTGTAACAGCGATATGGAGACTTTTCCTTCCTGCCTTATCACATCTACAGCGTTATCAAAGAGAGGATCAGTATCTTTACTGTTCTGTATGGTATCTATCAGTATTTCCTCCCTATACTGGACTTTCTTGCTCGATTTTAATGCTGAAGTCAGTTTCATCACTTCATCATCGGATATAAATGCTCCCTGTATTCTTTCAAGTTTGGAAGAACCATTTTCCAGCAGAAGCATATCACCCTGCCCAAGTAGCTTTTCTGCCCCAGGCGAGTCCAGGATAGTCCTCGAATCTATCTGGGATCTCAGTGCAAATGATATCCTGCTCGGGAGATTTGCCTTTATCATTCCTGTTATTACATCAGTAGAAGGTCGCTGTGTAGCTACGATAAGATGTATTCCTACAGCCCTTGCCTTCTGTGCAATTCTTGCTATGGATTCTTCTACGCTTCCCGATGCCACCATCATAAGATCTGCTAATTCATCTATTATTACTACTATATATGGCATTTTTTCCACATAGCTCAGCGAATTATATCCCACAATATTTCTTACCCCATTCTCCATGAGCTGCTTATATCTATTCTCCATTTCATTGACTGTCCATTTAAGTGCTATGGCTGCCTGTTGAGGATCTATTATAACAGGAACAAGAAGATGAGGTATTCCGTTATACGGCATAAGCTCTACCATTTTAGGATCTACCATTATAAATCTTACTTCTTTTTCCGATTTCTTTGAAATCAATGTAGCAATTAATGTGTTTACAGCTACTGATTTTCCTGATCCTGTTTGTCCGGCTATCAATAAATGAGGCATTTTAGTTATATCTATTATTCTATCCTGTCCGACTATGTTTTTTCCTAATATTATATTTAAGCCTCCTTTTTCTAATTCCTTATTTCTTATAATATTAGAAAAGTGGACAGGTTCCTTTATTTTATTGGGAGTTTCTATTCCTATAGTATTTTTTCCTGGAATAGGAGCTTCTATTCTTATGCTTTCAGCCGCCAGATTCATAGCTATGTCATCCGACAATGAAGTAACCTTGTTTACCTTTACCCCTTTTGGTATTGTTATCTCATATCTTGTTATTGTCGGTCCGTACTCATAGTTTACTACTTTTGCTTCGATTCCAAATTCTTTCAGAACTGACTCAAGATGATTTACATTTTCGACTATACTCTTTTCAATTTCTTTTTTCTTTGCAGGGTCCATTGATTTCGACTTGAATATTTCATTTATGGACTTTTCCAGCAGTTCTTTGTATTCTCCTGCATCTTCTATATTTAATTCTTCTATTTCTGATGCATTTTTTTCAATACTTTCCAGAACTTCTTTCTGATTATTTTTCACAGGCAGATTCTTATCTACAGCTTTTTCCTCTAAACTGTTGTCCTTTTCTATGAAATCTTCATAGTCCCCTGTCCCTTCACTTCTTTCATCCATAGCTGTCTTTTCCGTTTTTAATTTCTCTTCACTTAATTCTTCTCCTGATTCAGTTACCGTCTGTATATATCCTGGTTCATTTTTATATCTGTTATGCCTTTTCTCTTCCTGTTCTTCAAGAAACCTGAGCCATTCCTTCTCTTTATCTATTAGCTCTGATTCAGAATATACTTCTGGTTTTTCTATGGAAGAATCCTTAGGTTTTCTGGAAATTTCAAAACTCAGTTTCTGTTTCCTGGATTCTATTAATCTTTCCCTTATATTATCCCTTTTCTGTCTCTGAGATTCAGTATATTCTTGCCTTTCCGCCATCTTCTTTGCTTTCAGTACTCTCATCTTTTCCCTGTATTCATTGCTCATATAATATCCAAGGAGTCCTGAGAGTACATGATATACAAGTTTTATCATTTCCTGAAAAATTATAAGGATACATCCGGTTATAATTCCTATTATTACTGTATCCATTATCCTTAAATGCATAACTCTGTATAAAGGCATTGAAGCAAGTGCTCCGATAAATCCTCCACTTTCCTTATTGAACCCTATTTCCAGAAGTTTTCTTCCTGCTTCCATAAAAACTGGAGGAAGAGGAACCTTTATGAACTGTCTTATATATAATACCGACCACGATATAAATAATAATATCAATGCTATTAACTTAGATTTGTGGAATTTCAGTTTCACATCTCCAAAGAAAAAATCAAATAGTCCTATTCCTATAAGTAACATGCTCACGAAAAAAGACATTTTTCCAAAAATAAACAGCATAAAATGTAGTAGAACTTTCAATACAGATATCTTTGAATTTTGGATACCTGCCTTATTAAATAAAAGATAGCTCAGAAACATTCCTAGAAGTACGAGAATTATCCCTCTGATCTTTTTATTTATTATATTTCCCTTCCTATTATTTTTAGAGGTTTTCTTTTTCCTTTTATTATTTCCAGTATTTTTTTTCATTTCTCTCTTTTCCAAAATTTTAAAGTCATTCATATTATTATACATTATTTTTTTGAATTTGTCATTTTTTATAGTAAATTTTTATCAGTTTTTTTTTAAATTTTTTTAATTTTTTTAACTGTAAAAATATTTATTTTACCCGTAAATAAATTTGTTTTTCTTATAAATAAAAAAACTGCACTTTATGCTCCATACATCCTGTACAGTGCCCTATATGCAGTTTGTCTTATTCATCTAGGTATTATATCAAATATCCAGAATCATTTGCTCCTTATTATATATTTCTTTCTCAGTTTCACTGAAATCCTTTCCAGGATTATTGCTACTGAAAATATGAGATATGTAAAAAATCCTATTTCCTTTATGTCAAAATACATTGTCCCTGCCATGAACATTTCGTAGCCTATACCTCCTGCTCCTGAAGCGGCTCCTACAACAACTGCATTTGTAAAGTTTATTTCAAACCTTACAAAAGTCCAGGATAATACAGAGGCTATAGTTGAAGGCATGACTCCCTGGAATATTACCTGCCACCATGAAGCTCCTGTAGACTTTAATGCTTCTATTATTCCTCTGTCTATTTCTTCTATGCTTTCAGAGTAAGCTTTTACAAGATAAGCCACGCTGTGAAATGTCATTCCTAAAATTGCTGCTTCTACTCCTATACTTGCCACTACTGAAAAGACCATTACCCATAAGATTGTTGGTACTGCTCTTATAAATGACATACATACCTTAATTACGCCAGAAACTCTTTCACTACTTAGATTTCTTGCCGCAAAAAATGCAAGCAACAGGGCTATAGCTGATCCTATGATTGTTGTTATAACAGCAATAGAGATAGACACTACTAGGCTATGAAATATCTCTATATAAGTATACCTGTCAGAAAGCCTGGCCTGAAAAAACATAAGCTGTATATTTCTAAAAAAATCCTTAAAAGCCTGGCCTATTATCAGATTTCCTGTATCTATTGTAAGCAGTGTATATACCGATATCGACACAAGGACTGTCCAGATAGCCCACAGATATATTTTCTGTCCTGTTATCCTTTTTACAATTATTTTCCCTTTTTTATTTTTTTGCATGATTCCTGTATTCAAATCTGACATTTCCTATACCTCTTATTATAAAAGTCTTTTCCTGATTTTGTTTGATATCAGCTCTATAGAAGTAACAATAATAACTATTACCAATATTATAAGCCCTGCCACATCATACTTGAAACTCCTGTAATACATGTTAAATGTGAATCCTATTCCCGTTCCTGTAAGTATACCAATGAGAGTAACTTCCCTTACGCTATTTTCAATAAAATATAGAAGCCACGACACTAGCTGTGATGATACACTTGGTATTATTCCCTGAAATATTATCTGAAAATAAGAAGCTCCGGTTGCTTCCAATGCCTCAATTATATCGCCTGCCACTTCATCTATTGTTTCCATAAAAGTTCTTGTAAGATATCCGAAAGTTATAAATATGAGAGCAAGAAGCCCTGTAAATTCACTCTGTTTGAAAGAAAAAAGTAGTATAATGGACCATGCTACCAGAGGTATATTTCTAAAAAACGAGGCTATTATTTTTACTGATATCTTTGTCATACGGTTTATTCCAGCAGTTTCTGATCCTACTACTGCCATTATAAGAGCACATAATGATGAAATAACGGTTGCAGTCACTCCAAGCATCACAGTATCAAAAGCAGTTTTCAATATGATGGGGATATACTTTATGGAATCCTGCGTAGGTACGAAGTTTTTCAGCAGCCATATCATCCCTTCAGGTATAGAGAGGAAAGCCAGTCCATTTTCAAATCCTGAAACAGTTGAGGCAACTATATATATTCCCGAAATCAGAATCAGAAATATTATTTTTGACTGTCTTCTTTTTTTAAATATATCCTTTTTCATCTTATTCATCTTATTCATCTGACTTCCTTTCATCTTCACCTGAATATACTGCTCTTATTTTTTCCTCAGTAAGTTTTCCGGCATTATCATCAAATATCTTTTTCCCTTCATTCAGTGCAATTATTCTGTCAGAGTATCTTTTAGCAATATCTACCTGATGAAGGTTCACTATACATGTGATATCCATCTCATCTGTTATCTTCCTTAAGTAATCCATTACCTTTCCTGAAGTCTTAGGATCAAGGGAAGCTATAGGTTCATCACATAGAAGAAGGGCTGGTTTCTGCATGAGTGCCCTTGCTATCCCTACCCGCTGTTTCTGACCTCCTGACAAGTTACTGCATCTCTGATATGCATATTTGGTCATATCTACCTTTTCCAGTATTTCAAAAGCCTCTTTTTTCTCCTCTTCAGTATATATACCGAAAATCCCGCTTAACGTAGACTTATATCCCAGTCTTCCATGCAGTACATTTTCAATAACAGTGAGTTTTTCAACTAGGTTATAACTCTGGAATATCATACCCATCTGTCTTCTAACTTTATTTATTTCTTTTTTTTTCAATGTTTCTATATGGATACCTTCAAATATTATTTCTCCTTCTGTTGAATCTATCATCCGATTAATACATCTAAGAAGAGTTGATTTACCTGATCCTGAAGGACCTATGACAGACAGAAATTCCCCCTTGTCCACAGAAAAGGAAACTTCTGACAATACCCTTAATCCTTTTTCATATTCTTTTGACATTTCCCTTACTTCCAATAACATTAAGAACCCTTCTCCTTCTGGCTTTTATAAATTTTATATCAGTATTTCCCTGTCTTATTCATTAAAAAATCTCCTATATCTATTATAATACCAATTTATTATATTTTTATCAATAGAAAGTTATATTTGAAGTTATTTCACCAAAATAAAAACGGGGCTTCTCCAAAACTAAATCTATATCAGACATTAATTCCAAACCGTTCTGTTAATATCTGTCTTTTAATTCCGGGACAGCCCCTTTTTATTATTTTATATTTCTTATCTGTTCATACCACTCATTATCAGTTTCTACAAACCCCACATTTTCATTCTCTTTAAGAAAGAGTCCCCTTTTCTTGCTTGTTTTCGGACTGAATATGGCAGGATTATCTGTTGTTTCCTTTGAAAGAAGAGCTTTTTTTATCTTATCCTGATCCTCTTTTGACAATGTCTTTACATTAAATACTATCGGCCCGTTTAATACAGGTATTGACTTTATTACAGTAAAGGAACTCCCGACATAGTCTGAAAAAGGTGCTACAGCTCCTGGTTTTACCCTGTAAGTAGCTCCTGTCCTATTTTCTTCTCCAGAAACAAGCTCATATATTGTAAATGCCTTAGGAATAGCGAATGTCGCTATATCTGCATCTTTTTTGAATAAATTTACCTGTGTTCCTGGATGTGAAGATCCAAATATTATTTTTGAAAAAACTGTTCCAGGTTCAAGTACTTCTTCTTCGCTTTTCAATCCGAATTCACTTGCTATTACCCTTGCAGGAACTTTGAATCCTGAAGTAGAACTGTTGGTAACAAAGGATACCGACTTCCCCTTCATTTTCTTCAGGTCATATCCATCTTCTGACCTATACTGTGCCGCATCTTCTTCACGTACTGCTATAAAACTGTAATAAAGTGAATCTTTTATTGTCCCGCTTGCTCCGGAATTTGTAAGTACCGCCTGTACATCACTGCTCCTTTCTGCTGCACTGAGAAGTCCTTCAGCTCCTATATATGCAATCTGAGCTTTTCCTGAAATTATATTTTCAATGGCTATATTATAGTCTGTAGTAGTTATTATTTCTACTTTTTTATTTACTGCCTTTTCTATTACCTTGGCAAATTCATCCCTTGATTCCTTAAGAGATTCATTTGACTCATTAGGTAAAAATACTACCTTTATGGTCTCATCTTTTTTTCCGCATGCTAAAAACACGGTAAATATCATTAAAACTATAAAAAATTTTAAAAGAGTTTTCTTCATTTCTAGTTATACCTCCTGAATTATTTGAGTTTTTAAATTATTATATCATTATTTATTTTTTTTTTCTATAAATTTCTCCTGACCCTTAAAATCTGTTTTTTTATTTTTTTGTTGCATATTTATAAAAATACTATTATAATGATAATATAATAAAATACAAATAAACTAATTGAAAGGAGGTCTTATGAAAATTATTACAATAAGCAGGGAGTTCGGAAGTGGTGGACGAGAACTTGGAAGATGTCTTGCAGAGGCATTGGGATATGACTATTATGACCGAGAAATCATTACATCCCTTGCAAATGAAACTGACCTGAATGAAAAATTTATTGAAAAAATATTAGATACAGGTATCTTCCCTACTTTTACCTTAACTTTCGGAAAGACTTTTACCACTACAATGGGAAATACTACTGTAAAAGGGACAGGGGCAACCAAACTTCTAGTAAGGGAAACCCAGATTATAAGAGAAATTGCAAAAAAGGGAAGAAACTGCCTGATAGTTGGAAGAAATGCAGATATACTTCTTAAAAAATATCATCCCATAAATCTCTTTGTATACGCCAGTATGGAAGCCAAACTGCAACGCTGCTTAAACCATAAGGGTGATGAAGACCTGTCTTTAAAACAGCTTGAAAGAAAGATAAAGCAGATTGATAAGAACCGTTCCAGCCATAGACAGCTTCTGTCAAATGAAAAATGGGGAGATAAAGAAAACTTCAATTTATGTATAAATACTACAGGCCTTATCATCCGGGATATTGTCCCTCCCCTTATGGATTATGTCAATTTTCTTTTTGAACATAGAAAACATAAATAAAAAAAGAATTGTCCTGAAATATCCATGATAACCTGAAACAAGTCCAGTTTCAGAAATTACAGTTTCTTGACAATTCTTTATTAATTATTCCCTCATTCCTTTTATCCTCATCTTCAGCAGTATTCAAAATCCAGCATATCTTTCCTTATATCATTTATCAGAAATGATATTATTTCACTTACATTAGTCTGAATCAACAGGAATAATTTTGATACTACTTTTCCTGCAAAGACTTTTTTCACTGCATCTGCATCTCCTAATGTATATTTTTTCATAAAAGTGAATATATCCTCTATTTTTTCTACAATATTATTTTTAGCTACACTTATGAATCTCGAATCACTTATAAATCTGTCATAAAGTGTCATATTCCTGTCAATTTTAATTCCCATACCTTTTTCTTCAGCAGTTACCCTTGAAAACTGATCATATATTTCTGCATAGAGCATATCATTAGGTCCTTCAAAGATAGTAAAAGGTCTAAAATCA
>CAYYAV010000039.1:0-9992 GCA_964469865.1 uncultured Fusobacteriales bacterium
TGCCCTTTCATTTATATCAGATAATGTCAGTTCAGCTTTTTTATAAAAGGATTTTATAATTACTGAAACTACGCCATAACCGCATCCTATATCAAGTACACTGAATTCTTCCCTATTCATAAAACATCCATTTCTATTTTCTTTTATAAATTCTTTTAACATCAGATCTGTTCCAAAATCCACTTTTGATTTTGAAAAGACGCCATTATCAGTAATAAATTCAAATATCTTATCATTTATCGAATATTTTATATTTCTCTTTTCTGATTTTACTGAAGGTTTTTCTGAAAAATAATGTTCCATAAATTACCTCTTTCATATTTTTTATTAAGTATACCATAATATAGCTTTTATTTAAATTGTAATTTGACATAATTCATTTTTTCTGATAATATGTATATACAAAACTATTATTTAGGAGATGATTTTTATGAAGAAAATTATTAATATAGACGGAATGAACTGTACACACTGTATAGAAAAAATACAGAATGCTTTATACGGGTTACCTCAGGTTGATGATGTCAATGTAAGCCTGGAAGAGAAGAAAGCAGAAGTTACCTTTAATTCTGATGTAAATGATGAACTGATAAAGGATCTTATAGATACTGCCGGACACTTTAATGTTACAGAGATTAAGGAAGCTTAACCAAATATCTATCTGTAAGCAGGTATACTATTTTAGATAACTGGAATATCGTAATATTCCGAATAATCATCAAATAGTACCCCTGCTTATTTTTTATATATTATTTATAAGTTCTTCTATGTCATTATAAACTATTCCATAATCTATATGTGGTCTTTTAAGAACCAGTACTGTTGCCCCGGCCTCCCTGCAGGCATCAATTTTTTCCTTTTCTCCTCCTGTAGCACCACTTTCCTTGGTTATTAAATAATCTATCTCATAGCTTTCCAGCATTGCCTTATTTAATCTCTTATCTACAGGACCTTGTAAAGCTATTATTTTAGAAGGTAGATATCCGGTCTCTTCTGCTTTTCTTATAGATTCTACTGTTGGAAGTATCCTTATATATAAATTATTTTTTTCTCCCATTTCTTTAATATCACTAATATTATTTGAGCCTAGTGTACTTAAGATATTTTTCCCTTCTAATGTTCTTACAAATTCTTTCAAATCTTCTAAAGTCTCAAATTTTTTTATTTTTTCAATCCCATAGTCCAGCATTTTTCTCTCAAATCTTATATATTTTACTGACATTCTCTTCGTAACAGAAATAACAGACTTACTTACATTCTGTGCATAGGGGTGGCTGGCATCAATTACCATTTCTATACCGTTCTCTCTTATAAGAGATTCCATCTGAGCTTCATTTAATCTTTCAGGCAGTATCCTTATATTATTTCCGTCCTTATTATTCCATGTAGCTCCTTCCAGAATTTTTCCGCCATATGCGGTAGCTGTACTGATAATTATACTTCCCTTATTAATTTCCAGAATTTTTTCAAGTATGTCCCTCGAATCCTTTGTACCTCCAATAATCCATATCATGTAATTCTCCCTATCCTCTTCTCAATTATATAAAGTAATCCCAATTCTTTAAACTATTATAAAAATCTGCTTTCATTATAAGAAAAAATCTTATATTCTCCATTACCTATCAGTTTTCTTTCTTCAAGGTCATCCATTTTCCTATGATTGATATGATTCATAAAAAGTTCTAATACTGTCCCGTGAGTAACTACTAATATTTTTCCGCTTCCATACTGCATCTCCTCAAAAGACACTATTCTTTCTATTCCATTAAGAAATCTCTCAAGTCCTTCATCAAGATCTTCTCCTCCAATAATCCAGGCTTCATATTTACTAGGATTGTTAAAGTAATTATCATATTCTTCAGGATACTCTCCTTCTATTTCCTCATAAGTCATGCCTTGCCAGATTCCAAAGTAAATTTCATTGAACTCTTTCATATTATTTATTTTAACAGGCTCTTTCAGATACTTTATATTTTTTTCTAGAATAATCTTAGCACTTTCTATTGTTCTTCTCATCTGGCTTGTGTATACTCCCTGAAAATCTATATTCATCAATTCCTTGGCTGTATCTTTAAGCTTCTCTATTCCATTTTCAGTTAAAGGTGAATTCATCTGTCCCTGAAATTTTTTCTGTACATTCCATATTGTCTCTCCATGTCTTAATAAATATAATTTTATTTCTTTTTTTTTCATTTTTTATCCTCTATATCATTTTATATTTTAGACTATTCTTACACTACCGGGTATTTTCTCACTATCTTTGTAATATTTACTGCTCCTTCAATAATCGGAAACATCATAACAGCTCCACTTCCCTCTCCCAGTTTCATATTCATATACAATAAAGCTTCTAAACCCAGCTCCCTCATTATATATTTCATTCCTGGTTCTTCACTCAGGTGCGATGGAATCATAAAACCTCTGACATTTCTGCACAATTTAAATGCCAGAAGAGCTGCCACACCCGATATGAATCCATCTATAACCACTGGAACCCTATTTTTAGCACATCCTAAATATATTCCTGTTATTCCGGCTATATCAAGCCCTCCCACCTTTGCAAGTACGTCTATAGGATCTTCTGTGTTCATTTTTCCTATATCGGTATTAATTTCTATTGCCTTCTTTATTACTTCTTTTTTATGCCGGATCCCCTCCTCATCTATACCACTGCCATAACCTACAATATCATCTAAAGGTAAATCAGTAAACACCTTTAATATGGCACTGCTAGTGGTAGTATTTCCTATCCCCATCTCTCCTGTAGCAAAAAGATTATAACCGCCACTTACAAGATTATCTACAGACTTTATTCCCACCTCTATAGCTTTTATTGCTGTTGCATAACTCATCGCAGGTCCTTCTGCTATATTTCCCGTACCATATTCCATAAGCTTTTCATCTATCACCCCATCTAGGTCTATTTCATCTTTTTCATCTTTCTTTTCATCTATTCCCAGATCAACAACCTTTATATCTGTCCCATATACATTGGCGAGAGCATTTACAGACGACCTCCCCTTAAGCATGGCTTCTACTACATAACGTGTTATTATTCTTTTGGATTTACTGACTTTTTCTCTTTCAACGCCGTTATCTGCAGCCATAATAAGTACAACTTTTTTTTCAGGAATATACCCTTCTCTTATCCCCTCCAGTTGAATCGCCAGTGTTTCAAGTTTTCCTAACCCTTTTGGAGTTTTGAGCAGGGAATCCAGCTCTTTTTCCTTTTTTGCCATTCTTTCATGATTGACAGCTTCTATCCTATTTAAAGTATCTTTTAAAATTTCCATATTATAAACCTCTTATTTATATTGTTCTGATATTACCTGAAAAGATTTTTCAATACCTTCACATATTTTCCTGATATCTTCATCAGAATGGGCCAAAGACACGAAATGAGCCTCATATTTTGAAGGCGGGACAATGATTCCGCTATCAAGCATAGCTTCAAAATATATTATATACATCTCATCATCAGATTTTGTGGCATCTTCCAAATTTTCTACTTTTTTATCTGAAAAAAATATTGTAAATAAACTGCCTACATGGTTTACTGTTGCATGAATGCCATATTTTTGAATCAATTTTTTTGCTTCTTCTACAATCTTTCCTGTTTTTTCATTTAAATTATCATATATTTCCTGATTATCCCTAAGTATTGATATTGTCTTTATCCCGGCCGAAACCGAAACAGGATTCCCGGAGAGTGTCCCCGCATGATATACATTTCCTATAGGAGACACCAGGTCCATTATATCCGCCTTCCCTCCAAAAGCTCCTACAGGATATCCTCCACCTATGATTTTCCCAAGAGTTATAAGATCGGGCCTGACTCCATAATATTCACTAGCCCCTCCCAGTGCTACCCTAAATCCGCTTATAACTTCATCAAATATCAGGATTATATTTTCCTTTTCCGTAATTTCTCTTATTTCCTTTAAATATTTCTTTTCTGTCTCTATCAGTCCCATATTAGCAGGTATAGGTTCCATTATTATACAGGCCAGGTCTTTTTCTTTCTCTACCAGTTCCCTTACTTTTGCAATATTTCCAAAAGGAAGTGTCATAGTATCTTTTATCACCCCGTCAGTTATCCCGTTGCTATCCTGATGTTCAAAAGTAAGCAGCCCGGATCCTGCCTTTACCATAAGGGAATCAGAATGTCCATGATAACATCCTTCGAATTTCAATATCCTATTTTTTCCTGTATATGCCCTTGCTACCCTTACAGCTGCCATTGTTGCTTCTGTTCCAGAAGTAGTAAGTCTTATTTTTTCAATTGCAGGATAGCATTCCTTTATAAGCTCTGCCAGTTCCACTTCCTTTAATGTAGGAAGCCCAAAGGACGTCCCTTTTTCTATTTCTTCCTTTACAGCCTCCAGTACTCCGGGATGATTATGTCCTAAAATCATTGGTCCCCATGAACCTATCATATCTATATATTCATTTCCATCCTCATCATAAAGCCGGCTTCCTGCAGCATTTTTAATAAAAACCGGATATTCTTTTCTTACTGACCGGAAAGCTCTCACAGGGCTGTTCACTCCACCGGGTATAACTTTTTCAGCTCTTTCGAAAATCTTCTTGGAATTTGATGTTTTCATATGAGTTCTCCTAATCATAAATTATTATTTTTTAAATTATCTCTTTATTCATCATATCGATATTTTAAAATCTCTTCTAATAGTCCTTCTTCTGTATATCTTTTAGCTTCTATGTCTGTTTTTATTCCATATTTCTTAATAGTTTCAGTCGTTACAGGACCTATGGATGCTATTAGTTTACCTTTTAACTTTTCGGTATTTTTTCCAGCAGTCTCCCTGTCTAATTCCAAGCTTTCAGCAAAGGCCTCAAAAGTTGAAGAGCTTAGAAACATTAAGATATCACTTTTTTCTATATCTTTTTCCGTTTCTTCCTTCACTACTTTTATTTTCTGAGTACTATAGACTACCAGTTTTTCATATTCCCTGCCATATTGTTCTGTATACTTTATTGTATTTACAGGAGATACATCAGACACTATAAATAATACCTTATCGCCTTTTTTTGTAAAATTTACACTTTCACCAGCAAGCCTTTCTACAGTGTACTCTAATGGAAAAAAGTCAGGTATCAGTCTATATTTTTCCAGCTCAGATACTGTTTTTTCACCTACAGCACCGATCTTTATATTTCCTAGTACCCTCATATCTTTTATTTTTTTCATGAATCCTATGACAGAATTCACACTGTTAAACAGAATCATACTATATTCTGATAGATCAGGCATTTCAAAATCAATATATTCTATATTTATAAAAGGGCGGCTTATTCCCTGACCTCCAAGGGAATTTATCCTGCCTATTATTTCTTGCTGTTTTTCATTGTTTCTTGTTACCAATATATTCTTACCATATAACGGTTTATTTTCAAACCATTTCATCTTTCCTCTCAGGTTTACCACTTCTCCTATTACTATAACTACAGGAGATTGTACATTATCCTCTCTTACTATCCCTGAGATTGTCTTCAATGTTCCGGTATATGTCTGCTGCTTTGAAGTTGTACCATTTTTTATTACTGCAACTGGTGTATTCTCTTCTTTTCCATATTCAATGAGTTTTTCAGTTATTTTTTCAATATTGGAAAGTGCCATAAGGAATACCAGGGTTCCTTCTAATTTTGACATTATCGGGAAATTGAGTTCTCCACTGCCTATTTTCAAATGTCCCGTAAACACATGAAAGGAAGTACTTATTCCCCTGTGGGTCACAGGAATGCCGGCATATTCAGGAACTGCAACAGCAGATGTTATTCCAGGTATGACTTCAAAATCGATACCTTCATTTATAAGACTTTCTATTTCTTCACCTCCACGCCCGAAAACAAAGGGGTCCCCTCCTTTCAGCCTTAAGACCGTATACCCCTCCTTTCCTTTCTCTACTATTGTCTCGTTTATATTTTTCTGCAGTTCTCCTCCTTCAGTATTATCTTTACCCATATATATCAGCTGTGCAGAAGGTTGTGCATACTGTAGGATATTCTTATTTACAAGCCTGTCATAGATTATACATTCCGCCTGGCTCATTAATTCTTTTAACTTTAAGGTAATAAGCTTTTCATCTCCACATCCTGCTCCTGCAATGTATACTTTTCCCTTTTTTTCCATTAATTCTCTGATTCCTTTCCATTATTTTACTGTCCCCGAATGAATAGAAGACCTTTTATTTTTTATAGGGATTCCTTTATTTCTTTTGCCAGTATTGCTGCCAGTTTTATACCTTCATATTTATTTCCTTTTATTTCCCTGAAAATCCTTTTTCCATTATCATTATACATTCCTCTTATATGGATCATATCTCCTTTGAGTTCAGCTGAACATCCCACAGGAGTGCGGCATCCGCCATCAAAAATTTTAGAAAATTCCCTTTCGGCTTCACACATAATCCTTACTTCATCATTATCAATTATTTTAAGGATATTTCGTATTCTCACATCTTTTTCCCTGCACTGGATACATAGTATTCCCTGCCCCGGAGCAGGCATGAAACTACTACTGTTAAAATATTCAGTTATCATTTTTTCCATTCCTGTCCTTTTCAATCCAGCTGCCGCAAGGACAATGGCATCATATTCTCCTTCCTCAAGTTTTCTTAATCTGGTATGAATATTACCCCGTATCCCTTTTATCCTTATTTTCTTTTTCATGTTCAAAAGCTCATGTTTACGCCTTATACTTCCTGTTCCGATAATACTGTTATCAGGCAATTCCGACAGTTTTTCCCCATGTTTTGAAATAAGGACATCTCTGTTATCTTCCCTTATTGGAAAACAGGCATTTAAAAGACCGTCAGGTGTAATCTGTGGCATATCTTTTAAAGAATGTACTGCAATATCAATCTTTCCTTCTATCATTTCCTTTTCTATTTCCTTAACAAAAATCTCTTTCTGGGAAACTCCTGAAATTTTGTCAAAATCTCTGAGATCCTTATCTCCCGTCGTCACTATTATCTTTAACTCTATATCCAGGCTTTCTTCTCCAGAAAATCCTTCTATTTCATTAAAGTTCTCTGACTTCCTTAATCTTTCATATTCTGATATAAGCATTTCTTTTACTTTTTCTGCCTGTGCAAGAGCTAATATGCTTCCCCTTGTTCCAATAACAATCCTGTTGTTTGTCATTTATTCACCTTTTTCTTCTATGTAGATGTATTTATTTCTTTTTTCTATTTTCTTCTGTATCTTATCTAGCTGCTCCTCTATGATATAAAAATATTTTTCTATGATTTCATCTCTTCTTTCAATATTTCTACTATATTCTTCCCATATATCTTCTAGATGATAAAGCTGAATATTTTCTTCATTTTTCAGACTTATATCAATATCTCTGGGAACCGCCAGATCTAAAAAAAATCTCTTCCTGTTATCTAAGAGTACATCTCCCATTTTTTCTTTTACCAGCACTAAATGCGGAGCCGAAGTAGCACTTATTATTACATCGCTTTCCTTCACAGTTTCATACTTTTCCTTAAACTCTACCATTTTAACACCATCAAAAATTTTCTGAAGTTCAACAGACTTCCTTATACTCCTGTTAGTCATTGTAAGTTCACACTTATCCATCTTATGAAGAAGCGATAATATTGACTGACTTAGATCTCCCACCCCTATTATAAATATCTTCTTTCCTTCCAGAGTTCCCAGCTTTGATTTTATAAACTTTACCGCTATAGAATCAAGGGAAATATTCTTCTCATTTATCCTGCTCTCACTCCTGAATTTCTTTCCTGTTTCTATAGACTGATTAAAGATGATATTTAATAATGTAGAACTTCTTCCTTCCTCAAGGCTTTCAAAATAGGCTTTCTTAAGTTGGGAAAGTATCTGATCCTCTCCTTTTATTATGGAATCCAGTCCACAAATTACTTTTAACAGATATTTTATTGCTTCCCTTCCTGTATATATATTTATATTGTCTGTTCTGAAGTCTCTTTTGAGATATTCGGTATTGAGCTTTTCTACTGTTTCAAGATAAACTTCTATCCTAAGACATGTTTCTAATGCAACATATCCCCTTATTTCCCTTTTTTCAAGATAATTCTTCAGAATGTTCCTATATCCTGTCTTTATAAATTTTTCCCTTTCTTCCAGGGGGAGACTCTTATAGCTGAAACTTATAATATAAAAATTTTTTTCTATATCTTTTACCATTTCCTTTCTCCAACAATGTCTTATTTTATTTACTTCATATCCTTTATATATCGCTGCTGTCCAGATCTGAAACATTTACCTTTCTATAACCCTCAGCTGTCCATATTCCAGGAAATATTACAGAGTTCTTATCCTTGAAGACCCTTACAAGATCTTCCACTGTTCTGACGCTATCAGGGAGATTAGTTGCATAACGTCCTATTTTTTCAGGAACATGGCAGTCACTTGCCCCAGTTGTATGAATTCCTCTTTCCAGTGCTATTTTATAAGCCATCCTGTTCAGTCCTTCAGGAGTACTTCCGTTGAGGCATTCTATCCCATAAAGCTTGTCAACTGTATTAAGATAGTCTTCCAATCCCCTGTTATTCTTTCTGAAAGGATGAGCTGCTATTGCTATTCCTCCTTCATCTGTAACCATAGATAAGAATCCATCCACGGGCATATGTGTATACTTTGGAACATCTTTTACTCCGAATACGAGTATATCTCCCCTGTCCGTTAAATATTCGTATCCAACAAAAATAGGAAATCCTGTCTCTGCGGAGTATTCTTTTGCTCTCTGTGTTAGCTGATTACTTTCATGGTCGGTAATACATATTCCGTCAAGACCCATAACCCTTGCCCGAGATACTATCTCCTCCAGTGAAAGGAAACTATCCGGTGAATATGTTTTTTCATGCATATGCATATCTACCCACATCTTTATTCATACCTCCAATCCAATTTATCCATTTCTTATAATTTATAAATTTTCCCTTATCAAGTATAGTCTACTATTCCCATTTAGTCAAACATTTATTTTTTATTATACTGTCTGGTAATGTCAAAAAAGGTTTTGTATTTATATCATTCCATTCAGACATTCTCCCAGTGTGTCTATTATCTTATTATTATCTTTTCTATCCTTAATCGCCAGTCTGAAATAACTTTCATCAAGATACTTAAAATTAGAAGCATCCCTTATAAGTATCCCCTTTTCCAGCATCACTTCCTTCAGTTTTCCTGCATTTATTCCTCTTTTTACCATATTATCCTCAATTTTTACCAGAATAAAGTTCACTTCTGTCTTATAAGGCTTTATCCAATCTATTGACTGCAGCTTTTTATATACATACTCCTTCTCTTCCTTTATCCATCTTTCCGTCCTTTCTATATATTCGCTGTCATCCAATACCGTAATTCCCGCAAGCTCTGCAATATTATTCACACTCCACGGTTCCTTCTTTTCATCCATTGCAAAAGTTATATCTTCGTCAAGGCATATTCCGTACCCTAGCCTTAATCCGGGAATTGCAAAAAATTTTGTAAAGGCCCTTACGACAAATAAATTTTTCTTATTTACTTTTGCATTTACGACACTCTTTTTTGTTCCACCTTCTACAAACTCGATGAATGCTTCGTCTACAAAGAGTTTTGTCTCCTTTTCATTACATTTTCCTATTATTCTCTCCATTTCTGTTAATGGTAGAAATTTTCCTGTAGGATTATTAGGATTACACATTATGAGAAGATCATATCCCCTTTCCAGTCCGCTAATCAGATTTTCAACATTTACATTGAAACCTTCCTCTTCCCTCAGAGGAAAATAGTCTATCTGAAGTCCGTCTTCCCTATTTTCCTGTACAGCTCTTACAGCTCTTTCATATTCTGCAAAAGTAGGTGAAACTATAATAATTTTTTTAGGTTTTACTGCCCTCATATATAAGAATATAATTTCTGTTGCCCCATTTCCTAATATAACATCTGAAATGTCAACTTTATTTTCAAATGCTATCTTACTTCTTAACTGTATATAGTCC